>WLIM01000002.1 GCA_009702205.1 Actinomycetota bacterium
CAGGAAGCGATCGCCACGGACATAACCGTTGTTAATTAGATTTCGCATCGGTGTTCCGTGTCCGACGAGTGCGCCAAATTGATCTTCACCAGTATCGGCATGGGCATCGAAGTGAATCATCGAGATTTTGCCTTTGCCGCGATGTGTTGCGATTCCTGCAACATCGGCAGATGCAATTGAGTGATCGCCGCCGAGAACAACTGGAATTATTCCAGCACGTGAAATCTTTTCAGTTGCAGCTTTCAAAACTTCAAGTGACTTTACTAAATCTCCACCAGGCATTAATAAATCACCTGCATCAAAAACTTTAAGATCTTTTAAGCCATCCGTGCGAAGTGCGAGATGTGGCCTAGAAGCATCATGCGGTAAATAATCGCCACCGCGAATTGCTTGCGGGCCAAACTTTGCGCCAGAACGGTGTGAAGTTCCAGAATCGATTGGGGCGCCGATGATAATTACATCGGCGCCTTTGTAAGTCGATGGATCATCTAAGTCACATGATGGAATGCCTAGAAAGGTAAAGGCTGGCCCATACATGTTTCCGTGATTGGTCATACCGCAAAGGATACGCGCAATGTTAGGAGATTGATTCCTTTTCTTTCTTCGAAATCTTGAGCCAAGAAATAAAGCCCCAGATTACGAATGGCAGGTAGATCGCATACAAGGTGCCTGTTGGGTAGTAGCCATTCTTAAATGCGAATGGAACTCCAACAGCATCTACTGCAACCCAAACTAACCAGAACTCAACGTAGCCACGGCTCATGCCATATGTTGCGAGCGCGGTACCAGTAAAAATCCAGGTGTCAACGGTTAACCAAGTTCCTGATTCACCAAGTGCTTTGAAGATTTGATAGGCAAGAATGTAGAAGACAATTATTGCTGGAATTAAATATTGCTTCTCTTTCATTGTTGTCCAACGTGGTGTTACTGGCGGCTTGCCTTCGCCACCCGCACGTTGATGTTGTGACCAACGAATCCAGCCATAAACACTTACGATGATTAGTAATAAGTTTCGGCTAGCTTGGCCATAGAAATTCTTTGCTTGATCATCTGCGCCAAATGAAAATACCGCGCCGAGAAATACTGTGAAAAGTAAACCGTCGCCAATAATTCCAACTGGCCACGCAATAACTTTTCGCTTCAAACCTAGGACTGCACTTGATAGGCCAAGAATTCCACCTATAACTTCGCGCCAGGCGATTGATTTACTTCCGAAGTGAATTTGTGCTTCAAACAACCACTTTAAAACAGACATGACTTATCTCCTCATGTTCCTTTATCCAGACTGTAACTGTCGGTTTTGGAATTTCACCAAATCGGCCGATTGAGATTTTCAATCAGTTCGCGGACTCTCACCGCCGGTTCGGAATTACACCGACCCCCGGAACACTCGCGAATTCTTACACAGGAATAATTAATCGTCCTGCCGAAGCTTGCTTAATTATCTTTGGCTTTGCGCTTCCTAAGCTTGCGCGGATCAACTTTTTTCGCGGATTCTTGCGCTTTGGTGAGGAGCGACTTGGCCCAAGTAAATTCCGCGGCCAGAACAAATAGACCACCAATGATGAACGGCAAAGTGAAGGGTCCAGGTAGAACTATAAGCACGGCTCCGATTGCGATGAGCGTGAAACCGATTACTAGAACTATTGTCTTGCGAACTGGGCTTGGGACTGCGCGCCAGATCTTTTTATATTCCACGTTTTAATCCTAACGGCTTACTCGTTAAGATTGCGATGTGGAAATCCAGAAGATACTTCTCTATTACGGCTTTACGCCTATTGCTGATCCCGAAGCGGTCCGCCTATGGCAGCAAGCCCTATGTGAATCCCTAAATATCAAGGGCCGGATTCTGGTTTCAAAGCATGGAATCAATGGAACAGTGGGCGGCGATATGTCAGCCCTCAAGAAATATGTGAAGACAACTAAAAAGTATCCAGGATTTAAGAAGATTGATTTCAAGTGGTCCGGTGGAACTGGAAATGATTTCCCAAGGCTAAATGTTCGCGTTAAAGATGAACTAGTAGCTTTTGGAAGTCCTGCTGAGATTGATGTTGATGAAAGTGGCGTAGTCAATGGCGGAAAACATCTAAAACCATATGAGGTTGATGAATTAGTTAAAGAACGTGGCGATGAAGTTGTCTTCTTTGATGGTCGAAATGCTTTCGAGGCGAAGATCGGTAAATTTAAGAACGCAATCGTTCCCGATGTTGAGACTAGTCGCGATTTTATTAAAGAGATCGAAAGCGGAAAATACGATCACATTAAAGATAAGCCGATTGTTACATACTGCACCGGAGGAATTCGTTGCGAAATTTTATCCGCTGTAATGGTCAAACGCGGATTTAGCGAGGTCTACCAAATCGAAGGTGGCATTGTTCGGTATGGAAACAAGTTTGGCGACGACTCACTTTGGGAAGGCTCACTCTTCACATTTGATGGTCGCATGGCAATTGATTTTTCGACTAAGACCAAAGTTATTGGTGAATGTGAAAGATGCCAAGCGAAGACAAATACCTTCTTTAATTGCGCAACTGCAAGCTGTCACGAATTGATTTTGCTCTGTGAAGATTGCTCTAAATTGGATTCGAATCTGAGCTGTGTGCATTCAGGATTAAAACAGCGCGACTCTGAAATGGTTGGTTAACTCCTGGTGGCAGACTTAAGAGTTTGCGTTATCGGTACTGGTGCGATGGGCACCGATCACATAATTCGAATTAATACTCGGATGTCTGGTGCTGTCGTTACTGCAATAGTTGAGCCAGATTCAGCTCGTGCGACAGACGCTCTAAAACACGCACCTGAGGCAAAGCAATTTGCAAATATTTCAGAAGCTATTGCGAGTGGATTAATTGATGCCGCTTTAATTGCGACTCCTGGCGCTTTTCATGAAGAAGTTTTGTTACCCATAATCTCGGCTGGAATCCCAGTTTTATGCGAGAAGCCAATGACTCCAGATGTTGCATCAGCGATTCGGGTACTAGAGGCTGAAGTTTCTGGTGGCAAGAAGATTATTCAAGTGGGCTTTATGCGACGTTTTGATGAAGGCTATATCGAATTGCAGAAAGAGATCGATGGCGCAAAATTGGGAGAACTCTTGGCTCTCCATTGTGCGCATAGAAACCCATCAGTTCCAGAATGGTATGGAAATGAGATGCTTATTGCCGACTCGGTCTCTCATGAAATCGATATCGTGCGATTTCTAACTGGCTCACCAATTGTTAGCACGGAAGTTAAACAACTAAAGCGAAATAAATTAGCCCCAGAACGTCTTAATGAACCCATCCTGGTTCTACTTGAAACTGAATCTGGCGTGATTGCTACAGTTGAAATGAATGTTTCTGTTCAATTTGGATATCAAGTAATTACTGAGGCTGTATTCCAAAAGGGTGTCTGTGAAATTGGACGGTCCAATGGAATGACAACTTGGGAAGCGGGACGATCTAGTACCGCAGAACACGTTACATATTTAACTCGTTTCGCACGTGCATACGATGATGAAATCCAAGCATGGATTAACGCAGCAAAAATTGGACAAATTGGCGGTCCAAGTGCGTGGGATGGTTACATGTCGGTTGCAGTTGTTGACGCTGGATTAAAATCACTTCAAACAGGTGAAAAGATTGCGGCAACTTACATAGCAAAACCAGCTTTCTATAACTAGTATTTAGCCCTGACTGTTACAGGGGGCAAAATGGCTAAGAAGAATTTAAGAATCGGTGTTATTGGTGCTGGCCGAATTGGAATTGTGCACTCCGGCAGTGTTAATGACACAGCAGGCGCCGAACTTGCAGTAGTTGTTGATGCGATTGAAGAGAGCGCAGCAAAACTTGCAGGCCAGTACGGAGCCAAATACACAACAGATGTAAATGATCTATTCACTAAAGGCGATGTCGATGCAATCATTGTCGGATCTCCTACCCCAACTCACGTAGATTTAATTAGCCGTTCAATTGATGCTGGAATTCACGTGCTATGTGAGAAGCCAGTTGATTTAGATATTAATCGCGCAAACACAATCAAAGATAAGGTCGCTAATTCAAAGACCAACGTATCTATAGCCTTTAACCGTCGTTATGATCCAAATTTCGCAGCGGTATATGCCCGTGTTAAAGCTGGCGAGCTAGGAAATCTTGAGCAATTAATTCTCACAAGCCGTGATCCAGCCCCACCACCACAGGCTTACATTGCAGTTTCAGGCGGAATTTTCCGCGACCAAGTAATTCATGATTTTGATATTGCCCGCTATTTTGTTGGCGACATTGCCGAAGTAAGCACTTTTGCCACAAATGCATTTAGCTCTGAAATTAAGGCTGAAGGCGACTTCGATACTGCAATTACAAACTTGCGAAGCGTAGATGGCAAGTTGGTTTCAATTGTTAATTCACGTCACTCTTCTTACGGTTATGACCAACGCCTTGAAGCCTTTGGCGATAAGGGAATGCTTCAAGTTACAAATATGGCCCCAACAACTGTTCGCAGTTTTAAAGCGGATCACAGTGAACAACTTGACCCATATTTAAACTTCTTCTTAGAACGATATGCCGCTTCTTATCGCAAGGAGCTTGCGCTATTTATCGAAAGTATTGAGACCGGAAAACAACTTAACCCGACTTATGAAGATGGTTGCAAAGCACTGATACTTGCTGATGCTGCAACCGAATCTGCCAAGACGGGCAAAGTTGTAAAGCTTTAGTTCCTAGAAGCCTTCCGCCACTAACTCTGCGAGAACTTGTCGCAGGAATTCGACACTAGCTTTTGCATCTGCAAATGGGCCGGCCCCGATTGCTGGCTCAGCGCTTAGGGCGTTGTCTTGTTCTAGAACAAACCACCCGTCATATCCAGCCATAACTAAATTGCGGACAACGGTGCGAATATTTGCATCGCCTTGGCCAAGTGGTGTGTAAAGCCCAGCCAACATTCCGTCATAGTAAGTAACTTCATGTGATCGAACTTTCGCGGCCATTTTGTTATTAACATCTTTGAGATGTGAGTGAGCGACGCGATCTGCATGATCTTTCGAGAAGGCGACGATATCTGTTCCACCAATCATCATGTGGCCGGTGTCTAAGCAGAATGGAATTGTTGAACCTTTTAATACGCGGTTTACATGATCTGCGGTTTCAACCATTGTTCCAACGTGTGGGTGAAGTACTGACTTCACACCAATCTTTGCTGCTTCAGCTTGGATGCGATTTAGATTGTTGAATAAAATATCCCATTCGGCATCGGTCAATACTGGAAGCTTTTCGTCGTAGCCAGTGATTCCAGAATTTGCAGCAAGAACTAAAGTCTTTGCCCCTGCAGCGACATATCCTTCGAGTTCTTTTTGAACTCCTGGAATTGGATCGTGATCAGCCCGGTGCAAAATAACTGGAACGAAACCGCCAACTGCAGTCATGTTGTGTTCTTTTAGGATTGAGGCTTTGAGTGCAGGTTCCATCGGTAAGAAACCTTCAGGACCGAATTCAGTAGCACTAAATCCAAGTTCTGCCATCTCCTTCAAAACTCTTGCAGGTGACATCTGATGTCCCCAACCTGGAACTTCGCAAACTCCCCATGAAATAGGTGCTGCTGCGATCTTTGCATTCTTTGCACTCATTTGGTGCTCCTGTCTTTGTTATTTTCTAGATTGACTTTATTAGCGATTGCTATTGGTTTAACTCCAGTTAGAACATCGCGGGCACCTTGTGCCGCCATTACATATGTTGCGATGGTAGCTTGATTACTTAATCCCATTACATGTGGTGTGAGAACAACGCTCTCGTGGTCAAAAATTGGATGATGCTTAGGTGGTTCGAGATCAAAGACATCTAAACCAAGGCCGCCAAGATTTCCGCTATTTAAAGCTTGTAGAGCAGCATCCAGATCAACAAGTGCCCCTCTTGAGCAATTAACTAAAATTGCGCCTCTTTTTATTACTTCAAACTCTGTTTTTCCAATCAACCCTGTTGTATCTGTAGTAAGTGGCAAGTGCAGAGTAATTAAATCCGACTTAGCAAGAAGTTCTTTAACTGAATTAACTTTTATTGAAGCAGGGACTTCTGCGATTGGATCGAAAGCAAGGATTTTCATTCCGAAGACTGAAGCAATTTCTGCTACTCGCTTTCCAATTCGCCCATATCCAATAATTCCTAAAGTTTGGTTCTCTAAATCGCCGACTGGATATTTGGTGCGATCGCTCCAATTTCCTGACGCCACCAATTTTGTTAGTGGGCCTAAGCGCTTAGAGAGCGCGAGAATATGTGCCAAAGCTCCCTCGGCAACTGCATTGGTGTTGCTTCCGGGAGTTATAACGACAGGAATATTTCGAGCATCTGCTTCTGCTAAATCAACTAACTCTGTTCCGACTCCAGTGCGGGCAATTACTTTTAGGTTTGGCATTGATTCAAATACAGATCTATTGAAATCAAATGCAGCGCGCACAAGTGCGCCTTGAGCAACTTCCAAATCTCTTGGCGTTGGATTTTCGATATAACTAAAATCCGGACCCAGAATCGGCGCAACTATTTGAGCTGCTATTGGCCCTAGGCCAACAATAATTGGGTGCGAATTAGTGCTCATTATTTTGCAATCGCCGCCGTTGTTCCAGTGGCAGGTTTAATTGCTACCCACTTCTTTGATTCAGCAGATTCTTCAATTGCTGAAACCACTCGGGCTGCTGAAACTGCGTCATGAATATTTGAATTCTTAGTGACTCCCCCGAAATAAGCCTCAAGGAATTTGCGTGCTTCCACAATTTTTAAATCGTCATAACCCATTGAAGTTCCGGCTCCGGGTTGAAAGTTTCCAAAGTCACCAAAAGTTGGTGAAGCCATTACGCGTTGGTAGCCGACATGATCGCCTTTGCGCCCTATTGCAATTTCAATTTCATTCATACGTTCAAAATCCCATTTAACCGAACCTTCGGTTCCGTAAATTTCAAATGTATAACTTGCACGTGGTCCAACTGCAACGCGAGATGCCTCGATTGTTCCAACTGCTCCTGCAGCAATCGCGTTGTCTGCAAACTTAATTAAAGCGCCGCCGTAATCTTCATTCTCTACCGGCTCCATTTTTCCACCTTCAATGACTGCGAAGTGAGTTCCGCTTCCCATTTCTAATACCGGACGTTCGGTAATAACCGTTTTGGTCATTCCACTAACTTCGGCAATCGGTCCAACTAAATATTGAACTAGATCGGCAAGGTGGCCCATTAAATCTCCAAGAACACCGCTGCCAGCAAACTTACGAATGAAGCGCCATGAAAGTGCGCCATTTGGTTCTGCCGAATAATCGGCAAAGAATGTGCCGCGAATATTTGTGATTCGACCAAGGGCGCCACTAGCGATAAGTGCTTTTGCATGTTCAACTGCTGGGGCATTTCGATAGTTAAATCCGATAGTTGTTGTTACACCTGCTGCTATTGCTGCAGCCTCAACCGCTTCTGTTTCATTTGCTCCGCGGCCTACAGGCTTCTCAATCCAAAAGGATTTTCCAGCTTTTGCAGCAGCAATTCCGATTTCAGCATGCAAGAAATTTGGTGCGCAGATTGAAACAACATCAACGTCTGGGTGCGCTAATACTTCTTTGTAATCAAGGGTTGATGATTCATAACCCAGAACATTTACTGCGTAATCAGCGCGTTCTTGCACATTATCAGCTGCAATTATTAAGCGCGGTTTGATGCCTAGTTCTGGATAAACAATTGGAAGTGATTGATAGGCGCGAGAGTGAACTTTTCCCATCCAGCCAACGCTTATTAGGCCAACACCGACAGAACGATTTGGAATTGCTGAAGTCATTTTCTTCCTTCTACTATTTCTTAAGTTGGGTTACTAAGTTTGTGATTGCGCCTGCAAGCAGGGTTGAATCAGATCCAATTGCAATAAATTTAAAGCCTTGATCAATAAAACTTTGTGCCGCAGTTGCATCTGCCGCCAAAATTCCAGCAACTTTGTTATTAGCCTTTGCTGCTGCAACTACCTTTGACGTTGCTTCTAAGAATTTTGGACTCTTAAAATCACGAGGAACACCAAGTGCAAAACTTAAATCAAGCGGCCCTACAAATAACAAATCAGCCCCCTCTATCTTCGCTATAGCTTCAATATTCTCTAAAGCTTTTAGGGTTTCAATTTGGATAATGCATGCAGCTTTGGATTTTTCAGTTAGCCCTGAAAGATCGCGGCCCCATTTTGCGCTGCGGTTATAGGTCGCAACACCACGATCGCCAAATGGTGGATATGACATGTGTTTAACAATTTCGCTAACTTGATCAGGCGTTTCTATTCTAGGAATCATTACGCCACTTGCACCTGCATCGAGCGCACGTCCGATACGAATTCTTTCCATAGATTCAACGCGAACTAAAGTTGGAATTCCATATGCCATTCCTGCAACAACGGTTGGGCCGACTAAATCCTCACCGGCACCACCATGTTCTAGATCAAGTAGAACCCAATCAACTCCCCCAACAGCTGCAATTTCAGCCGCCATTGGTGTACCCATGCCAAGGAAAGTTCCGATGGTTACGTGGTTGGGATCGGTAAATTTATGCATTACGCATGCCATCTTTGAGTTGAAAGTCCGGCTTCATAATCTGCGCGAATAGCAGCGACCCATGGCTGTGTTGAAACTTCAGCAGGAGCAACATCCCACCAAACATTTGAAGCAGGAAGATTTGCATGTTGAATCGTTGGAACAACAATCACAACTGGTCCATTTATTGTGCGTGCTGTTTCTAGCGCGTTTCGAATTTCATCTGGAGTAGTTGCATAAATTGCCTTTGCGCCCATTCCTTCTGACATTTTAATTAGATCGATATCTAGGTAATCACCTTCGAGTCTTGGTGCAGTGCCTTTTGTGCTTCCGGCTTCGGCAACTGATGGACCAGCTTGGCGATATCTAAATTCGTTTCCGAAGTGATGTCCTACGCGCCACATTTGTAGGCGTCGAATAACTTGGTAGCCATGGTTTTCAGAGACCACAACAGTCATGTTGATTCCTTCTTGTGCAGCAGTCACTAATTCGGTTGGAGCCATTACAAATGTGCCATCACCGATGAAAACTAAGACGCGCTTTGATTGATCTGGAGTTGCAAGGCGAACTCCGATACCAGCAGGAATTTCATATCCCATACACGAGAAACCAAATTCCAAATGTGCAAACTTACCTTTGGTTGCATCCCAAGCTTTTTGAATGTCTCCTGGAGCACCGCCAGCAGCAGCAATAATTACATCACCGCTCTTTGCAGTTTCATTCATCAATCCAATCAATTGTCCTTGGGTAATTACGGCATTAGTTACAGGTGAATCTGGAAGTGTTGTCTTATCAAATTTAATATCTGGATTTATCGCATCGGCAAGTTGCTTTGTCCAAATTGTTACACCGCTCTTAATTTTCGTAGCCCAATCTGATGACACTTTATAACCAGCAACAGCTTGTGTTAATTCGATTAAAGAAAGTTTGGCATCGCCAAGAATTGCAATTGCTCCCTGCTTAATCGCATCGCTTTCGGTGATGTTTATAGATGCGAATTTCACGTCAGGATTTTGGAACATTGATTGTGAGCCAGTCGCAAAGTCAGTTAGACGGGTTCCAATAGAAAGTATTAGATCTGCTTCGGCTACTAATTTGTTTGTTTCTGGCGAACCTTCAAGACCTAAGCCCATTAAGTGCCAATCTCCTGGGTTTTGAATTGCCCCCTTACCGCCAAAAGTTTCTGAGACTGGAATACCAGTCGCATTTGCAAATGCTTCGAGTTGTGCGGTTGCGCCTGAATAAATCACACCACCACCAGCAATAATCAACGGCTTCTTCGCATCTTTAATTAATTTAGCTACCTGGCCAATATCTTCACGCTCTGGAATTGCGCGACGTATCTTCCATTCGCGGTCTTCAAAGAATGCTTTAGGAAAATCAAAGGCATGGGATTGAATGTCTTGTGGCAGTGCTAGAACAACTGCGCCAGTTTCAACTGGGTTAGCTAGAACTCTAAATGCACTTGGAAGTGAATAAAGAAGTTGTTCGGGACGAGTAATTCGATCGAAGAATTTTGCTATCGGACGGAAGGCATCGTTAACCGAAATATCTGGCCCAAGTGGATGCTCTAATTGTTGAAGAACTGGACCTTGGCGACGAGTTATATATGAATCACCAGGTAGAAGAAGGACTGGAAGATGATTAACAGTTGCTAGACCAGCAGCAGTAACCATATTTAGTGCACCGGGCCCGATTGAAGCTGTAACTGCAAATGTTTGGGTGCGGTTTGTGGCTTTAGCGAAACCAATTGCGGCATGTGTTAGCCCTTGTTCGTTACGACCTTGAACAAAGGGAAGAATGTCATTGTATTGATCGAGAGCTTGTCCAAGTCCCGCAACGTTTCCGTGACCAAAAATTCCCATTGCTGCAGGAATGAAACGGCGTTTAACACCATCTGCAACCGTATATTGCGCAGCGATAAATCGAACCACTGCTTGGCCAACTGTTAGCCTTTCAGTTGCACCGTAATTTGGATTTGTCATGTTGTTCCCCTTACCAGCTTCGTCCATGAAGGATTATGGTTTTTTCTTCGGTCATTTCACTTACTGTCGAACGAACTCCTTCTTTGCCTACGCCACTTGATTTAACTCCGCCGTAAGGCATCAAGTCAGCGCGCCAAAGTGGCGTCCAATTAATGTGAATAATTCCAGCATCAATTTCGCGTGCGGATTGAATTGCAACATCTACATTCTTTGTAAAGACACCTGCTCCTAGGCCGTAAACCGTGCTGTTTGCCAGAGCAATAGCCTCTTTTATTCCATTTGCAGAACTAACAGCAATTGCAGGACCAAATAATTCGTCTTGTGCGAATGCTGATTTTGGATCAACATCACAAACTATTGCGGGTGAGACCAAAGTCTTATTTCGTTCCCCACCTGTAAGTAAAGTTGCACCTGCATTGACCGCAGCCTTTATCGAGGCTTCGACTCGAATAGCTTCGGCTTCAGTAATTAGAGTTCCTACCTTCGTATCAGGGTTTTTAGGGTCACCAATTTTTATCGCCTCTACTTTTGGCTTTAGTGCATCTAGAAAATTTGCCATAACTTTTTCATCGACTATTACGCGTTGTACTGAGATACAAACTTGGCCAGCATTTATATATCCACCTAATGCAATGGCATCGGTGGCATACTCGATGTCGGCATCATCTAACACAACTACGGGGCAAGAGGAGCCAAGTTCAAGTGAAAGTTTCTTAACACCAGCAACGCTAGAAATATGAGTTCCGGTTGCAGTTGAACCAGTGAAAGATATTTTACGAACTCTGGAATCTGTAACTAGTGCGTTACCTAACTCAGAACCTGATCCATGTAGAACTTGGAGAACGCCTTCTGGTAATCCAGCATCGATAAAACATTTAGCAAGTGCCAAAGCTGTCAACGGTGTTGTGCGAGCTGGCTTTAGAACAACTGAATTTCCAACAGCTAACGCGGGCGCGATCTTGTGCAGAACTAGGAGTGCTGGGTAATTAAATGGACTAATCGCAACAACTACTCCAACTGGTTGGCGCAAAGTGAAACCAAGTTTTTCTAAGCCAGTTCCCTTGTTTGCATCAAGTGGAAGTGTTGAACCGTAAAGCTGCGAGCCTTCAAAAGCGGCAAGGCGAATAATTTCACCTGATCTAGATGCCTCACCTCTTGCTTCCAACAAACTCTTACCGTTTTCGCCAGAGATTATTTGTGCAATCTCTTCGCTTCGCTCATCAGCAAGAGCAGCAGCTTTGAGCAGAACTGCGCTGCGGATATGCGCTGGAGTATGACGCCATAAATCAGCGCCACTTACTGCTTTTGCAATTGCATTATCTACATCAGCAATCGTTGCGACAGGAGCTTGCCCAATTACTGCGCCATCGAATGGCGATTTAATATCCTCTAATTGCATATCAACGTACCGCCTTCAGAGATGTCGAAGATTTTGATGATCTGCGTATGACAAGTCTTGGCTCAAGAAGAAAAGTCTTGCCCTTCTTAATTGGTTCACTTGGTTTTTCAACTAGAAGTTGCGCAGCCTTATTCGCAATTTCGATATTTGCTGGATCAATTGATGTTAATGAAATTTGACGAAGGTCTGCCAAGAACGTGTTGTCATAACCCACGACTGCAATATCGCCTGATATTGCGCCTTGCGCACCAATCGCGAGTAGATCGTTATATGCAGTGATTGCGGTTGGAGCTGATTTTGAATTTACCAAATTGCTTGCTGCTTCAAATCCTGCGGTTTCGGTGGCTGCACTTGCAAGTTGAATTTGAATATATTTCGCTAAACCCTTCTCAGCCATTACAGCTTTATATGCTTCACGGCGAGATTGCGATACCGCACCATCTTCAAATGAAATATGAGCGATTCTTTGGTGTCCATTTTCAATTAAATGCTCAATCAAGAGTCGCATACCGGTCTCATCATTTGATCTGACAGTAGTTGCACGAGATAGACCTTCAGGAATCGCACTTGCCACAACTATAGAAACGCTTTCCGGTAAGGCAGAGAGTTGATGAATTTCTGGAATAGAACCGACGACTAGAACACTTTTTGGTCTTAAATCTATTAGTGCGCTAACAGTTCTCGAATCCAATATTTGTGATCCGGCACCATCTGAGAGCATTGCCGATGTCATAAAGCTATATTCACCTTTTGCTTCAAGTGCTGATCTAACTTGATCAACAATTTGTGCGAATAGTGGGTTATGTAAATCTGCAACCAAGATTCCAATAAATGTTCCGGTTTCGGCAGCTAGCGAACGTGCCAAGAAATTTGGCGAAAATCCAAGTTCATCTGCC
This sequence comes from Actinomycetota bacterium, assembly GCA_009702205.1. Classification (GTDB taxonomy): domain Bacteria; phylum Actinomycetota; class Actinomycetes; order Nanopelagicales; family Nanopelagicaceae; genus AAA044-D11. Next base: position 12,795 of record WLIM01000002.1, read on the forward strand.
GCCTTCATGACTAATTGTTTGCGATATTCGCTCACGGTTTGGGGCGCGGAATAGACCAAAGAAACTAGGGATTTTGATACTCCAGCCTTTGCTGCAACGTCGCGAATAGTTGGACGTTTTGTCCTTGAAGTAGTTGTCATGAATGGACCTCAGGATTTGTGAGTGCAGTAATTTTTCCGGTATCAATCTCAGTTTTAAGTGCGATTAAAAGATCTCGAAGTGGCGTTGGCCCAATTCCAAGTGCCTTCTTGGTTGCTACATTGGAGAGAGAAGTATCGACTGGAACATTTCCAGGGAATTGATCTTCAAGTGATGGTTCGGCTTCACGCAAAAGTGTTTTATCCAATTCAAAAATTTCACATATTAGTCGGGCATAATCCATACGATTAATAGCATCATCGCCAACTAGATGAAATGTGCCAGTAGCTTTTCTAGAGATGATACGTTCTACCTGAGCGCCAATCTCAGATGCAAGTGATGGCGCCGTAACTTTATTTACCAACTCACCACCAAAAACTGTAAATGTTTTTCCAGCTTTCAAATCTGCAACTAGAGCTGAAGCAAAGTAACCAAATCCAACATCTTGAGTTCTAGGTCCGACTTCAAGAGTCTGATGTATTCCCATTACGCCATCAACTCTTGCAATGGCTCCGGTATCTGGAGCTAGATCGCGAATTACCTGTTCGCCCAAGGCCTTAAGTACGCCATAGAAATTAACTGGATTACCAGTGTCAGTTTCAAGAGCCATATGACCCGTGCCATCCATGACCCAACCTGTTGAAATATAAATAATTTGCGCGCTATTTAAATTAGCAGCGTGTGTAACTCGTTGGGTGAGGCCGACAAATGAGTCGTAAGCATAAGCACGGTTTTGTTGGAGCTTATTAAAATCATTTGCAATTGCAGAATGAACAATTGCAGCGCAACCTTTAGTGGCATTAGCAATTGAATCAATACTTGATAGATCTGTTGTTACGGTCTTCCATGGGAGTTCTTTTTCGGGATTACTTCTTACTAGTCCGATAACTTCATGGCCTGCAGCCAGCAACATATTTGCGATATTGCCGCCAACGAAACCGTTGGATCCGGTAACCGCAATCTTGGCCATAGTTATAAACCCAATTCCTCTAGTTTTTACCTGCGCTCCCCTGTTAGGATTGGACCGCTCCAAAACAATAGCCTTAAACCAGGTTTCATTCAATAGTTCGTTCTATAGAAAGATAGGCCCATGAGCAATCCTCGCTATTTCTTCAAGAAGGGCGAGCTAGCCAACGGCGGTTGGGATGTAATCGTTGATGGATCACTTCCTGGTTGGAAACACACTGGCACTCGCGTAGCAACACTTACCGGTGGCAAGAGTTTTGAGATCGCAAGCGACAAAGTTGAACGCCTAATCTGGCCATTGGATGGCGAAGGGATTGTTGTTGATTACATCGTTAATGGCACAAGCAAGAGTCAGAAATTAGCGGGGCGTAAATCAGTCTTTCATGGCCCAACAGATGTTCTCTATCTTTCGATTGATACCTCTATAAAAATTTCTGGAACTGGGCGTTTCATAATCGCTGAAGCGCCTGCGAAGAATTCATTTCCGGATAAATATATTCCAGCTAAGAGCGTTCCAGTTTTTAGCAGAGGATCCGGTCCGGCCTCCAGACAAGTTCATAACTTTGGTGATCCAAGTGAATTGGCTGCGGATCGATTTATTGTTGTAGAAATTATTGTTCCAGCAGGAAACTGGTCCGGTTCTCCTGCACATAAGCACGACACATATATTCCTGGCGTTGAATCTAATCTTGAAGAAATTTATTATTTTGAAGCTGCAGTTAGCAAGAACCTACCGGCGCAAGAGAATGCAGATCCAATTGGTTTCTTTCAAGGACGGGCATCTGATGAACGTGAATTTGAATTAACGACAGAAGTGCGAAGCGGTGATGTTGTTCTTGTTCCACACGGTTGGCATGGTCCAGTAATGGCTCAACCAGGCTACGATCTTTATTTTATGAATGTGATGGCAGGTCCAGACCCAGATAGATCTTGGAATATTACTGATGACCCAGCACAAGGCTGGATAAGAAAGACTTGGAACGATAAAGATATCGATCCAAGACTTCCCTACTTAAATAATTAAGGACGGCCCATCTTTGCAAAGATGGCATCAAAGAACTTCGCGAATTTAAGTGATTGATCCATAGGCATTAACCAATCGCTTCCACCACGAACAACACGGGCAAAGGAATCAGCCATCAATTGGTATGGATCGCACGCTTCAAAACGTTCGATTCGAACCTTGCCATCGATAGTAATTTCTAGCGTGCTTGGGTTGTTATGTGAGTTAAACGAATCATTTCCACCAGTGCGAAGTTCACCCTTTGTTCCCTCAATAATGAACCAGTGAGTTAATTGAATATTATCTGAGGCAACAGTTTCAGCTTTTGCGCCACCAATAGTGAAGTTCGCACGAGTAGTTTCGTCTGTTCCACCCTTGTGCCAAATAACTTGAACATCTAAGTCCGTAATTTCGGCAAAGTCCATCGCCCAAAGTGGGGCAACAGTTGAATAAGGTCCAAGGTCATAAAGAATTCCGCCACCAAGTTTTGGATCAAGGCGAATATTTTCTTGATCAAGTCCGTCATATGTAAAACAAGTTCTAATTTTAGTAATTGTTCCAAGTTCACCAGAGGCAACAATTTCTCTAATTCTTTGGCTGCGTGGATGCCAACGGTTCCAACTAGCTTCAACAAAAATTCGGTTAGTCTCTTTTGAAACTGCAATTGCTTCTTCAACTTCGGCAGCGTTCATGCCAAGAGGTTTTTCACATAGAACATGCTTTCCTGCGCGCATCGCCTTTATGGCTAAAGGAAGGTGCAGTGAATTTGGAAGTGAGATGTAAACAGCTTCGACTTTTGGATCTGCGAGAAGTTCGTCATAGCTTGTGTAGACATTTCCATTAGGCGAAATAGTTAGCGCTTTAGTCTTGTCACGTGATGCGACTGCATAAATCTCACCAACATTTGATTTTGATATTGCGGGAAACAAAGCTCGCTTTGCAATTCCGCCAGCACCAATAAAACCCCAACGTACCTTCTCTATTTTTTCCATGCGCAGATACTAGCCGAGGAATTTAATTATGGACAGACTATGTATTTAATATCGCCTTCGGCTGGCGGCGTATCTAAAACTGCTTGGACACCGTCCAAGTCAACTACTTTAGAGATTAGGATATCTAGGTTTAATTTCCCGCTACTTACTAATTCTGCTGCTCTGCTTTGAGTTAACGGATTGAGAAATGAACCCTGAATCCGAAGCTCATTTACGACGATGCTAAAGGGATTGATTTCTAGATTTGTATCTGCGGCTGTTAATCCCAAAACAATAACGCAACCACCCCGCCTAGTTATCACTTGTGATTGCTTAAATGTATCTACGGCGCCAGCGCATTCAAAAGTTACATCCATCCCGGTTACAACCTGCGAAACATCTTCATTCTTTGGATCTACAACCCGAGTAGCGCCAATCTTTAGCGCAACATCCCTACGAAATTTTTGACGCGTTACTAAGACAATTTCACTTGCTCCTGCAAGTTTCGCAAGTTGCACAACTAATAATCCAATTACTCCTCCACCTAAAATAGCTACTCGTTCACCACCTTTTAACGCTGCTAAATCCATGCCGCGAATTGAACATGCAAGTGGTTCAATAAATGCAAGATGAAGCGGGTTCAATCCAGCTGCTACCGGATAAATTTGGGAATCTGGTGTTAAGACATATTCTGCGATTCCACCATTTATATTTACACCAAGTGCTGTTAGTTCAGGGCAGAAAGCGGTGCGCTTTGCAAGACAGTCAGGACATTTGCCACACACAATGTTTGGATCGATGCTTACAAGTTGGCCAACTTTAAACTTTGAAGAAGGCCCTACTTCTTCAATAACTCCACCAAACTCATGCCCCAAAATTACGGGTTTACTAGATGGATATTCGCCTTTGTAAATATGTCGATCGGTTCCACATATTCCGCAAGCTAGGACTCTTATCAAACTAAATCCTGGACCGGGTTCTGGTCTTTCAACCTCGGCGAGCTCTAATTCATTTATCGCTTTTAAAACAACAGCTTTCACTTAAATTGAACTTCCATTAGGTGTAATTATTATTTTGCGCCCTTTGCCGGCTTTGAAAGTATTTAGAGCTATCTCGTAATCTTCTAGATCAAAACGATCACTAATCATTACTTTAGGATTTAAAACACCGGAACTAAACATATCTACAGCTCGATCAAACGAATGTAAAACAGCCATGGAGCCAGCGATTGTTATCTCTTTGTTGTAGATCCAGAATGGTTCAATTTCAATCTTCGCTTTCTCATTAGCAACACCGAATTGCAAGAAAGTTCCACCAGGCATGACGTGTGAAAGTGCCTCTTGAATTGCCTTTGCTACTCCGGTGCAATCAATTACAACATCCCAGCCTCGTGGCTGCTTAAGAGTCTTTACATCAGATGTTGCAAAATCAATTCCAAGAGTTCGGGCTGTCTCTAACTTAGATTCATTTATATCCACTATCGAAACACTTGCTGCGCCATTTCGCTTAGCAAGCTCGGCCATCATCAGACCCATAGTTCCGGAACCATAAATTAGATAGTGCGAACCAGGAATTCGTGGAAGTACGTCATATCCGCGAACTGCGCAAGAAAGTGGCTCGATAAGTGCCGCCTCAAATACATCAACGCCACTTGGAAGTATGTGGCAGTTTTTAACTGGAGTCTTCAAAAGTTCTGCTGCAGCGCCAGGATAAGAAACTCCAAGGGCATTCCAGTTTTCGCAGAGATTGCCCCGTGCACGGCGACAGTAGAAACATTCTCCGCAATGTAGTGACGGATCCACCGCTACTAAATCACCAATTTTTACTTCAGTTACGTTCTTGCCGATTGCTACAACTTTTCCAGCCATCTCGTGGCCCGGGATAATTGGAAGTGTTGGGGCGAATTCACCTTCAAGAATATGTAAATCTGTTCCACAAATTCCAACGCTTGCAACTTTTACAATTACATCTCGGTCTCCAGGGGTTGGATCTGGCACGTTTTCAATGGAAACTTTTCCAACACCTGTAATTACCGCAGCTCTCATGGTTATCTAGTTATCTGCTTAACATGAGATGGATTTAATTCTGCAAGTGAACGCGCTCCAAGCAATTTCATTGTGCGAACCATTTGAGTACGCAAGATTTCTAAGCTCCGATCAACGCCCTCTTTGCCACCAGCCATTAGGCCATATAGATAGGCGCGGCCAATCCAAGTGAAATTCGCACCAGATGCAATCGCGGCAACAACATCGGCTCCATGCATAATTCCGGTATCAACATGTATTTCAAACTTCTTGCCAACCGCTTTACGTACCTCTGGGATTAATAAATATGGAACTGGTGCACGATCTAATTGACGCCCACCATGATTCGAAAGTGTAATTGCATCGGCTCCGGCTTTTTGAGCAAGAACGGCATCTTCAACGTTCTGAATTCCTTTTACAACAAGATTTCCACTCCATTGTTTGCGGATCCACTTTAAATCATCAAATGTAACTGTCGGATCGAACATTGAATCTAATAATTCGGCGACTGTTCCTTTCCAACTATCAAGTGAGGCAAATTTAAGTGGATCAGTTGTTAGGAAATTCATCCACCAAGCCGGCCGTGGAATTGCGTTCAAAATAGTCTTTGAAGTTAGCGATGGTGGAATTGTCATTCCATTGCGAACATCGCGAAGTCTCGCACCAGCAACAGGAACATCAACTGTTAAAACTAAAGTATCGAAGCCCGCAGCTTTTGCACGATCAACCAGGGCCATTGAGCGATCGCGGTCTTTCCACATATATAGCTGAAACCAGTTGCGACCATCGGGTGCAATATTTGCAACATCTTCAATTGAGCGCGTTCCCATTGTTGAAAGAGTAAATGGAATACCAGCATCGCGAGCAGCGGTAGCTCCGGCATATTCGCCTTCAGTCTGCATCATGCGAGTAAAACCAGTTGGTGCTATTCCAATTGGCATAGCCATTGTTTGACCTAACATTTTTACCGTTGTATCAACAATTGAGACATCCCGCAGGATTCGAGGTTGGAATTCAATTTTTTCAAAAGTTTGTCGTGCTCGAGTCAAACTCGATTCGCTATCTGCGCCACCATCCGTGTAATCAAATGGCGCCTTCGGTGTGCGACGCTTTGCAATATCTCTTAAATCGTAAATTGTTAAAGCCCGCGAAAGTCTGCGCTTGCGACCATTGAAGATTGGTTTACGGAAGCGCATTAAACCTGCCAACTCTTTAATTCCAGGAAAGCGGCGTTTAACTTTTAATTGACCCATAGGAAAATACTACACATCGGATTTGGCGGAGTATGCTTCCAATCCTTATGCGTAAGGTCCTGATTCTTAACGAGAATGACAACATTGCCGTCTGCCTTGTGGACTTAGAAATTGGTGAAGTCATCGGACAAGATGGCCTTAATCTCACTATTCAAAATCGCATTCCTCGCGGCCACAAAGTTGCGACAAAAAACATTTCAAAAGATGACGGCATTATTAAATATGGTGAGCGCATGGGTCACGCAACTTCCGAGATTAAAATCGGTGAGCACGTACACACGCATAATGTTCTTGGCGATCGCCTCTCAACGGAGCAAGTGAAATGAGCATGAAGGGATTCGACCATGGAAATCGTGGGATTGGTGTGCGAAACCATCAATTGATTCTTCCTTCCGTAGTCTGTTCAACCCGAGTATCTAGTCGAATTGCACGTGAAGTAGGCGCAGTTACTTTTGCTCACCAACATGGATGTGGCTTTATTGGAAATGACGTTGGTCGCATTACAGATTACTTCGCTGCTCTCGCAAATCATCCAAATGTAAGTTCAACTTTAATTGTTGGACTCGGATGTGAAACGCTTCAGGGAAATGAATTAGCAGATAAATTACTTACAAAAAATAAATCAACAAATTATTTAGTCACTCAAGAAAGTGGCGGCGTAGCTGGAACAGTTAGTTCAGGTATTTCTGCGGCGAGAGAATTATCAGCTAATTTTCCAACTGCCCAGACGGTTCTACCCAGACTTCATCTTGGAATTGATCTCTCCAATGATGATTTCAAAGTTGATGAGATAGTTGCCGCGCTAACTGAAGTTGGCGTAGATATAACAGTTGCGGCTTCACATAAGAACTCTGGTCTTAATTTTTCAGATTTAATGGAAGCTGGCGTTCACGTGATTCTCTCTTTCCCTGATCCAAACCAGCCACCTTCAGGTTTTCCGCTGATCCCGACGATAAACGTTTCAAGCGGATCACCACTTCATTTGGCTATTGCAAATGATTTTGATTTAGGGCCGAAGGCAGAATCTGAAGAAATTATGGAGAAGATTTATAACGTCGTAAACGGTGAACTTACGAAAGTTGAAGCCATCGGTGCCGGCGAAATTATTGCTGCTCGTGAGGTGCGAAGTGTCTGATCAATTAAAAGCATTTGCAAGACCTGATGGTCGTTGGGGATTGCGTAACCACGTATTAATACTCCCTCTGCATTCAGCTCTTTCGGCAACAGCGAGAAAGATTGCTGATGCTTCAATCGGCGCAGTAGGAGTTAGTCACGACTGGTCTGGTGAAGTAGATGGCGACTTTGCTCGCATCACCAAAACAATTTCAGGCTTTGCCGCCAATCCAAATAATTTTGCGACAATTTTTCTAACAATAGGAACACCGCATGAATTAGCGATAATTGAAGTTGCAAAGAAGATTGGTTTAGCCCGAGCCGAAGTTTTAAACGTTGCAGAATATGGCTCAATGGCAAAGATCGCTGATATCGGTCTTGCAATGGCAAATTCACTTGTTAAAGAAGCTAATTTGCAAGCCAGAGTTAGTGCACCTTGGAGCGCAATTATTCTCGGTCAAGAATGTGGTGGTTCGGATGCGCTCTCCGGAATAACTGCAAATCCTGCACTTGGCGTTGCCAGTGACCGACTTGTAGAACTTGGTGCGGCATCCGTATTAGGTGAGACAACAGAAATTCTTGGTGCCGAACATTTACTTGCGGCTCGCGCAATTACTCCTGAGATTGGTGCCCAAATAATTGAGACTGTCGCAAGGTATGAGCGATCAATTAATTACGAAGGCATTGATATGCGAGGCGCCCAACCTTCACGCGGAAATATAGAAGGTGGATTAACAACTTTGGAAGAGAAATCACTTGGCGCGGCTAAGAAAGCGGGAAGTGCACAATTCTCTGGCGTTCTTGAATATGCAGACCAGGTTCCAAATTCCGGGCTCTACTTTATGGATACTCCTGGACATGACACTGAACAATTAACTGGTTTTGGAGCTGGTGGAATCAACATAATAGTTTTCACAACTGGCCGTGGAACTCCAACTGGTTCGGCGATTGTTCCAACAATCAAAGTAGCAACAAATAGCACCATGGCAAATGCAATTCCAGATTTGATTGATTTAAATGCCGGAACAATTGCTGATGGCTTAAAAACTTTAGCGCAAGTTGGTGGAGAGTTATTTGATTTAATTCTTGAAGTTGCCAATGGTAAGACGACTAAGGCTGAAAAAGGTTTGCATCACGAGTTCTCACTATCTCGGATGTATAACACCGTTATTCGTTAAGGCTAATCCGAGAGGCAAGGGCAGGATCTATCCGCCAATCGCTTAACATCTTCTTGTAAGTAGCAACATCTTCCGAAGTTGGTTTGGCATTTGTAAGAACTGCGCGAATCATAATATTTCGCGGTGTGTGCTCTCCCCCAATAAATTCAATAATCTCGGTTCGATAGCCCTTGAGCTTAAGAATTTGAGCCCTTAATGAATCGGTCATTAAGTCACCAAGACGTTCTTTCATTAAGCCATGCTTAGTAAGAATGTTCCAAGGTTCTGGAACCTGGCTCATCTGAGTCTGTAAATCATGTTGGCAACATGGTGCAACTAATAACAATTTTGCTCCGCCATTTACTGCCCAAGCAATTGCATCATCGGTTGCGGTGTCGCAGGCGTGAAGTGCAATGGCGATATCGCAGGTAGTGATTGAAGTTTGATCTATGGCTTCTGCCTTGAATTCGATTGAAGCAGAGATTCCTAATTTCTTAGCAATCTCGGTATTTCTCTTCAGTGATTCAGGTCTGATATCAATACCAATCACATGAACTGGAATATCCATACTCTTTAAATATTGGTGCACAGCAAATGTTAGATATGCGTTTCCACATCCTAAGTCGGCTATCACAAGTGGGTTTGAGGAAGTTGGTTCTGCAATTTGCTTTGCTGCAATGGCTGAATTGAGAGTTGGAACAAGCAATCTAAGAAATTCTTCAACTTGTAAGTACTTATCTGCTCGCGTTGGCTTAACTCTTCCATTTGCATCACTGATTCCAACTTCAATCAAGAATGGATCGGCCGAATCCAATAATCGAGTTTTCTTTCGATCATGTTCCAAATTCTGTTCGCGTGCCACTTTATCTTCATGGACTTGAGCTTCACCCTTTTTTGTGATTCGAATTGAAAGGGATCCAGCTGTGTGTTCAACCAAAATATTTGCGTATCCCAGTTCCAAATAACTCATGGGATTGAAATCTTTTTGGGCAATATTTTTAGTTGTAGTGACCCGGCCATCATTTTGCATAATCTGGTAAACAACTTCATCTTTAATTAATACCGGACGAATATCAATTCGCTCAAATGGAACAACCATATTTCGCCGGCGCCCGGATAAGACTATTCGCACTAAAGTTTTAGAATCCCGAGCAAACGCAACAGCCTTTTCCAAGGCGCTTTCTAATTGAGTCGCCACGTTAAATGTTTTTCAAAATACGATCTGCGGCGTCAGATATTTGAGAGTCGCTCGCAGTCATTGCAATTCGAATATGTTGACTTCCAGCTTCGCCATAGAAAATTCCAGGGGTAGCTAAAATTCCAAGATCAGCCAACCAAGAAACCGCATCCCAGCAATCGCCACCACGGGTGCACCAGATGTAAAGACCTGCATCAGAGAAATCAATTTTGAACCCGGCTTTTATTAGCGCTGAACTAAGTAACTTGCGACGACTGGCATAACGCTCGGCTTGTTCACTTACATGGACCTCATCGGCGAGCGCGACAGTCATTGCTCTCTGAATTGGTAGCGGAACCATCATTCCCGCATGTTTTCTAACTTCACGAATCTGTGAAATAACTTCTGGATCTCCAACGATTAGCCCTGCGCGATAGCCAGCCAAGTTAGAACGTTTAGACATTGAATGAACTGCGATTAAATTCTTATTATTTCCGGCTGCTAATTTCAAAATTGAAACTGGCGCCGGACCTCGAGCTGGAAAGCTTATGTAACATTCATCGCTTATAACTAATGAGTTATTTTCTCTGGCATATGAAATAACTGCTGCTAATTCGGTTTCGCTATGAACTCTTCCAGTTGGATTCGAAGGTGAATTAATCCACGCTAAATCACTCTTTGGCCAAGTTTTCGCATCAATATCAACCGCTATGGCTTCACTACCGTGAATTATGGAACCAACTAGATAAGTTGGATAGGCAACTTTTGGATAGAGCACAGTTTTTGCTTCCAATATTGTTGGCAGCCAGGCAACAAGTTCTTTCGATCCAATAGTTGGGAGTACGTCGAATTCACCACTTGCGCCTAAAGTTTTTATCGCCCAGTCTCGCATTGCTTCGCGCAACTGCGGTGTTCCGATAGTTACTGGATAACTAGGTGCATTTGAAGATTCACGAAGTGCGCTCTGTATAAATTCAGGAGTCGCATCTACGGGCGTACCTTGTGATAAATCAATTAAGCCGCCAGCACTGTTAGCTGCGCGCGCACTGAATGGCGCTAACGCATCCCAAGGAAAATCAGGAAGCTTCAGAGTGATGCACTTACTCGGCTTTAGGTGGAAGCGCTTTAACTAATGAGTGATCGCTACCAGTTGCGCCAACTTTGCTCGCGCCGCCTGGAGAACCAATCTCAACGAAGAATTCGCTATTAGCTTTTCCGAATTCTTTCCACTGTGAAGGCACATCATCTTCGTAATAAATGGCTTCGACCGGACATACAGGTTCGCAAGCACCACAATCAACACATTCATCTGGCTGGATGTAGAGCATGCGCCCACCCTCGTAGATGCAATCAACAGGACATTCTTCGATACAAGATTTATCCTTAACATCTACACAAGGTTCTGCAATTATGTATGTCACTTGGTTACCTTCCTATAAGAACTAATGAGCCTAGGATAGCGAATAGTCACGAATTAGTAAGGAATTAAATCGGAGAAGAAGGGGTCTTAAATATGGGAAATCCCACTCCTTCCTTCGATGAGATTGGAAAACGGCTATCGATTCGCCTACACGACCCAGAAGGCGGCTTCCGAGATTTGCTTGGTGTTCTGGAAGAAATCGATGCGATTCGCAAGAAAGATGGAACCTTGAAGAAGTTCGATCCATCAGCAATAGCACTTTGGAAAGTTGTGATTGAAAAATGAATACCGGTCTATTTATTTTTGACACTAAGGCGCGAGAGCTAAAAGAGGTTAGTGCTAAAAACGGGTTTGATGTTCAAATCTATTGCTGCGGACCGACTGTTTATCGAGATGCACATGTTGGAAATCTTCGAACTTTTCTACTTGGAGATTTAATTTCCAGGACACTTGTATTCAGTGGAGTTCCTGTAAATCTAATTCAAAACATTACAGACGTTGGACATATGGGCGAAGACTTCGACGGAAATGAAGTTGGCGAAGATAAAATGTTGGCACAATCTAAGGCTGAGGCCATTGACCCATTTGATATTGCTAGAAAATACGAAGCTAACTTTCATCAAGACTTAGCCGGAATAAATGTTAAACCTGCTGCGAAATATCCAAGGGCGAGCGAGACCATACCTTTGATGCTGGATTTGATTTCAAATTTGATTGCAACTAGCCATGCATATGTTGGAAGTGACGGGTGTGTTTATTTTGCAGCAAATAGTTTTGCAGGTTATGGTGAAATTTCAGGTAACCGTTTAGATTCACTAAAACCTGGCCATCGGTATGAATACGTTGATGATGGTGCGAAGAAATTCCACGCAGATTGGGCGCTCTGGAAAGCTGCAGAAAATAGAACGCAGATGATTTGGGATTCACCTTGGGGTCCAGGTTTTCCTGGTTGGCATATTGAATGTTCAGCTATGTCTCTGCACTTCCTTGAAGGACACGTTGATTTACATCTAGGTGGAATCGACCTTCGTTTTCCTCACCACGAGAATGAACGAGCGCAATCAAACTCTGCTGCTGGCTATGAAGTAGTTGAAAACTGGGTACATGGTGAGCATCTACTTTTTGAAGGACGAAAAATGTCTAAGAGCGCTGGAAACGTTGTGCTCCTGCGAGATGTGATCGCTAAAGGTTTAGATCCATTATCTCTGCGCCTCTGCTTCTTGGAAAACAGATATCGAAGCCAGATGGATTTAACTTGGGATTCATTGAAAGCTGCGGATGCAACCTTGAATCGTTGGCGCGGTAAATACGCTAATTGGATAGCTGAGGGTGAAATTGATAAGCAATTTGTAAATGATTTTACTCATGGCTCACTTGTTGATATTCAAAATGATTTGGATACCCCGCGTGCACTACAACAACTTCGAAAGCTTGAGAAGGATGAATTCTTAACAGGGGCCACAAAAGCTGCCTGCTTCCAAGCGATGGATGAAATATATGGTTTGGATTTATCGAAGGCACCCGCACCAAAAGCCGAACTAACGCCAGAATTGGCTGAATTACTCGGCGCCCGAAGAGATGCGCGGGCAGCAAAAGATTTCGCAAAGAGCGATGAACTGCGAGATTTGATGGCTAAATTAGGAGTTCTAGTTAAAGATACGCCAACCGGACAGGAATGGGATTGGAATTAGATTTTTTTCGTTGCAAATATGGTCGCAGCTAATAAGCCGCCGAGTAAGAAAATATTCCCATAAGAATTAGAGATAACTAATATTTCGTGGCTCTGCCCATAAGAGCCAGCACGTAACGCAACTAGCAACCAAGCTATAGCAGCTACTATTTTGAACTTTCTTTCTCCAAATAGTTCTCCTACAAAATTAATTCCTACAGCCGTTGTAATTAGCGCCAGAATAATTCCGATTGGATGAAATGCATTATGTAATGCAACCCCGATAAAGCCAATTACCGCGCCAAGAAGTATGGAACCGAAAAACTTAAACAAAGAGATCTACCTCGCGGCCATGGGAATCTAGATTTGAACTCTTTTCGCCTTTTACTAAGGTGTAATACTCATGTCCCCATACTTGATTGCCTAAGTTATTTGAAAGCGCAAAAAATGGGCCATCTAGCTCAATCTGAGTTGGATGTGCTGCCATGGCGGCCATCTTGGCATCAATAAATTCAGTGCCATCGATAAGAGTTGTAACTAATTCATCAGGCTTGGCAAACGGTAAATCATCAGCGCTCTCTGCGCCAAAGAAAGATGATCCAATTTCTTTCATCTTATCAATGCCATTTTGAATTACAGATTTAGGCATTGTGTTCCAATAAATTTTAGAAATTTCCCAAACTTCGCCAGTCCCAAATTTTGGGTCATTTGCTAATTCTGCGGCGCGCATTGCAACTCGATGTGCCTGAATATGATCTGGATGGCCATATCCTCCAAATTCATCATAAGTAATTAGGACTTGTGGCTTAACTTCGCGAATTATTTTTACTAGGTGTGAGGCTGCATCATCCAAACCAGCCTGCCAGAAAACATCACTTCTGTTATTAGGTTCTGTTCCCATCATTCCGCTGTCACGATAAAGATGATCTGGTGCACCTAAGAATCTAAAATCTTTTACTCCGAGCGCTGCCATCGCATTTGCTAGTTCAACTTCTCGGTGTTTTCCTAATGCATCATTCTTCGAACTGGCTAAATCGGCGAGTTCAGGAACCAAGACTTCGCCCTCTTCACCTCGAGTACATGTAACCAGAGTTACTTTGACTCCCTGCGCCACATACTTAGCCATAGTTGCGCCATTGTTAATAGTTTCATCATCGGGATGCGCATGAACAAGCAAGAGTGAACGATCAGACATTTATAAACCTATCCTGTTAGTAAATTGGAAGTGCTGGATCAATTTGCTTAACCCAGGCGACAACGCCACCTGCGACATGCGTAGCATCTGCAAATCCTGCTTGCTTTAGAACAGCAAGACATTCAGCAGATCTGACGCCAGATTTACAGTGCAAAATTATTGGGACATCTTGTGGCATCTTCTCAAGTGCAGATCCATTTAGGAACTCCTGCTTTGGAATCAAGACTGAGCCAGGAATTCGAACAATTTCAAATTCACCAGGTTCGCGAACATCAATCAACATGAATTTCTCGCCACTATCCATCTTTGCTTTTAGTTCAGTAACAGCAATTGTTGAGCCGGATGCTGCTTCTGCTGCGCCATCAGAGAGCATCCCGCAAAAAGATTCATAGTCTGGAAGAAGTTCGGTCTGGCTTGGTTTATCACTACAAATTGGGCAAGCAGGGTCCTTGCGAATCTTTACTTTGCGATATTCCATTTCCAACGCGTCATAAACAATTAATTCACCAATTAGCGGTTCACCAATGCCGGCAATTAACTTAATTGCTTCAGTAGTTTGAATTGAACCAATTGATGCGCACAGAACTCCTAGAACTCCACCTTCGGCACAACTTGGCACCATTCCTGGTGGTGGTGGTTCTGGATACAAGCAGCGATAGCAGGGACCATGTTCGGCCCAGAAAACACTTGCTTGTCCATCAAATCTATAAATAGAACCCCAGACATAGGGTTTCTTTAACAATACTGCTGCGTCATTTACTAAATATCTAGTTGCAAAATTATCTGTTCCATCGACGATTAAATCGTACTGGGCAAAAATTTCCATCACATTATCTACATCTAATCTAGTTTCATGTAGCACGACATTCACATAAGGGTTTATCTCAGAAATAGCAGCTTTTGCACTTTCAGCTTTGCTCTTGCCGATATCTGACTGGCCATGAATAATTTGACGTTGCAAGTTTGATTCATCGACAGTATCAAATTCAACAATTCCAAGTGTTCCGACTCCAGCGGCGGCAAGATACATAAGTGCAGGAGATCCAAGGCCACCAGCGCCAACGCATAAAACTTTTGCATTCATTAGGCGACGTTGTCCGCTCATGCCTACATCAGGAATGATTAGGTGTCTTGAGTAGCGACGAACTTCATCAACAGTGAGCTCTGGTCCTTCTTTAACAAGCGGCGCAAGTGTGGCGGACACAAATACTCATCTCTGATTAATTATTTCTAGGTTTAAGTTACAACACCCTAATTTTCGCGGATATTCCGCCCAATTCAAAATTGAAAGTTCAACTGTTGTTGCAAAGTTCTCGCAAAAAGTCGCAATATTGGTAGCAATGACCCTACGATTAGGCCAATGAGCACAGAACAGTCAGCAGCAAATAAGGGGCGCCTGCCTCGCGATGAGCGCCGTGCGCAATTGCTTGCCGCCGCACTCGAAGTATTTACCCAAGCTGGATATCACTCAGCAGCGATGGATGAAATCGCCGATCGCGCAAAGGTAAGTAAGCCAGTTCTCTATCAGCATTTTCCATCGAAGTTAGATCTTTATCTAGCTGTTCTAGATCTACATATTGATTCACTAGTTTTTGATATTCAAAAAGCAATAGCGTCTACAAAAGATAATGCGGCAAGAGTTCATGCCACTGTTGATGCTTACTTTGGATTTATAAATCGTGAAGGCGAAGCTTTTAGATTGCTATTCGAGAGCGACATGAGTGTTGAACCTCAAGTTCGCGAACGATTAAATCGCATGACTTATGACTCCGCTGCTGCGCTAAGCGCCGTAATCTCCCTTGATACTGGTCTAACCAAAGAAGCTTCGATGATGCTTGCAGTTGGGCTAATTGGAACAGCTCAAACTTCAGCAAGACATTGGCTGGAGCGAGATGGCAAACTAGATCGTGAAACCGCAGTTGAACTTGTATCAAACCTAATCTGGCGGGGAATTTCTGGATTCCCTAAAGCAAACTAAAGGAATAAACTAAAATCATGTCTACAAAGAAAAGCGCATCTGGAACTACAACTGAAATTCGAATTGGAATTTCAGAGTCTCCGCAAGAACTTCATATCGAATCCGACTTAACCCCTGAACAAGTAATAGATGCAGTTACAACTGCACTTGATTCTGGCAAGTCTCTTTCCCTAACTGATACACGTGGGCGTCAGACAATAATTGCTAATAACAAAGTTTCTTTTGTTGAAGTCGGTCAGAGCGCAGAACGTAAAGTTGGTTTCGCAACAGCTTAAATTTGGAAGAAGCCTTTGATTGATTGAACGATCATTTCAACGGCAATTGCGGCTAGAAGTAGGCCAGCTATTCTTGCAATCAAGGTAACGCCAGACTCCTTTATTAGCCCAACAACCTTTGTCGAGAACATAAGAGTTAAGCCAATTGCGATGTGAACTGCAACGATTGCCGCGGCAAGAGCAAGTTTCATCTCGACTGTGTATGCATGCTGAACGAAGACTATTGTCGTAACAATTGCTCCAGGACCAGCGAGTAATGGCGTTCCTAGAGGAACTAGCGCCACATTTACATCTTTGGTCTTATCACCAGAACTATCTTTTCCTGTAAGTAATTCCAGGGAGATTAGAAGCAATAACAAGCCGCCGGCACCTTGCAAAGCCTCAACGGAAATATGTAAGTAATCAAGAATAAACTTTCCAAAAATAGCGAAGGTTACGATTACAAGAAGCGATACTCCTGCGCCCTGCCAAGCCATACGAATTCTCTTACGAGCCGGTTGATCTTTAACTAGCGCTAGAAAAATCGGTGTAGCACCTGGTGGATCCATGATTACAAATAACGTAACAAAGGCCTGGATGCCAAATGTTGCTGTTGAAATTAGAAGTATGTCTTTCACTTTCTAACCACCCTTCGCGCATTGGCTCGTGCTTCGAGCGCCTCAAAATCTTCTGGCTTTGTTGTGAACTCTGCTAGTTCATTTAACTTTCCAGTTCCGTGATAATCACTTGAACCTGTAGCAATGATGCCATATTCATCTACAATCCCGCGGAGTAATTCACTCTCTTGCGTACTTTGATCACGATGTGAAACTTCTATTCCATCTAAACCAGCTTCAACCATTGCTCCAAAGCTTTCAATACTTACTGTCCGACCGCGCAATGAAGCCAAAGGATGGGCAATAACAGCAACTCCCCCTGCAGCTTTAATAAGCGCAATCGCTGCTTCTGGAGTCGGTGAATAGTGCGAAATATAGAACTTTGAATTATTGTGAAGTAGATCAGTAAAAGCTTCATCTCTACTTTTAACAATTTTCTTAGCAATAAGTGCATCAGCAAGATGTGGGCGACCCAGAGTTGCACCTGGTGCAAGTTGAGCAAGAACATCTTCAATTGTTATTTCAATACCGGCTTCATTCATCCGCCCAATAATTCGATTCATTCGAGTTAAGCGATTATCTCTGGTGGTTGCTAAGACGTTAGCTAATTCAACGCTTTCGCGATCAAATAACATCCCCAACATATGAACGCTCGTACCATCTAAAGTTTGGCAAGAAATTTCAGACCCCAAAACAAGTGACATTCCTGGCCGTAAATATTGAGTGGCCTCATCCCAGCCTGCGACAGTGTCGTGATCCATTAAACCAAGAACTGTGATTCCTCGAGCATGAGCCTTATTTATTAAATCGCCAGGAGTATCAGTTCCATCACTTGCTAGTGAGTGGGTATGTAAATCAATCATTCGCTGGTGAAACCTTCGCACGGGAAACAAATATTCCGCAACCAATTAGCAGACCGATGATTCCGGGAATTATTCCTGCTGGTGGAACTTGTCCCAACCATAAGAAGGCGATGATGGCACTAACTGGAACTTCAAAGAAGACAATTAGAGCAACAATTACTGGCGAAACCCGACGCAACGCCATGTTGAACATTGTGTGACCTAAGAATTGAGCCCCAAGAATTAGTGCGACGACCAACCACCACTGTCTAGCTTCAAAGTGTAAGTATTGGCTTCCAGTTGCTATTGCAATAAAAAGTGTCGTCACTGCGCAAGTGAAATAACATGCTGTCGTATAAGTTGATGTTGATAATTTCTGTTGAGCTTTAGAACCTGTAAGCATGTAACCTGCAGCTAGTGCAGCACCTAGTAGCGCCAACATATCTCCAGCAAAGTTTCTAAGGCTAATTTGAATGTCAACGCCAGTAATTAAAAGCACTGAGAGAAATGCAATAAACATTCCGCCCCATGCTCGCTTTGGAATGTTTCCACCCCGCAACTTAAAGTAAACCGCGGTAAAAATTGGTTGAAGCGCAGCTAGTGCGGTACCAGCAGCAACGCTAGTTAAGCGCATAGCAAAGAAGAAGCACATAAAGTGCATGGCAAGTAAGAATCCTGCTGCACTTGAAAGCGCAATTGCTTGCTTCTCGCCACGAGATCGCCATTCCTTATTTCGAAGCGCAAAAGGAAGCATCATTGCGGCGCCACCTAAATTGCGCCAGAAAATTAATGATGGAACTGGCATTGCACTTGCCGCGATTACTGGTCCGGAAGTTCCAACACCAATAACACCAAGTGAGAGCAGGCCAAGATCCTTTGCCGCAGGAATTGCGGTGTGGTCATGTTGTTTCATCAATTAAACGTAAACCAGAGCATGCAACAAACCGCAATTGCAACAATTAAGATAATGATTCCGTAAATTACACGCATCGTTTTTGTTGAAACAAACTCACCCATCAACCGTTCATCGCGCGAAATTCCGTACATGTATACAAGTAATGGCAGAAGTAGAACTGCATTCAAAATTTGCGTCAGAACCAGAATTTTAATTAGCGGCGCGCCTGGTATCAGAATCAAAATTGCACTTACGACAGTGATAACTCCAAAGGTCGCGTAGAAAAGTGGAGCTTCTCTTGGTGAATCATCAAGTGCGGCAGGTCGGCCAGTTAAATCACTTACTGAATAGGCTGTTGAGAGCGGCAGAATTGATGCTGCAAGAAGTGCGGCACCAATAAGACCAATAGCAAAAAGTTCTTTAGCTAGCGTGCCAGCAAGGGGCTCGAGCGCCTTTGCCGCATCTGCAGCATCATTGATTTGAATACCGTTTTTATTTAGCGTTGCAGCGCAAGTAACAATTACGAAAAAACCAATAACTCCAGTTAGAAGAGAGCCCGTCCAAACATCGACGCGAAGCAGCTTTAGATCATCACGAGTAAGACGTTTATCTACTGCATAGGATTGAATAAAAGCTAGGCCCCAAGGGGCAAGGGTTGTTCCGAAAGTTGCAGTGGCAATGAATACCGCATCTTGAGTAAATGGCATGCTTGGAACTACAACTCCGTGCAGCGCACTTCCCCAATCTGGATGTGCCATAAATCCTGCTATTACATATGCGATGAATACGCCTGAGATTAGGAAGAAAACTTTCTCTACCTTTGCAAATGAATTACGTAGAACTAAGAATGAAACCGCTATTGCAGCAACCGGCACAGTGATGTAGCGGCTTAATCCAAATAACTGACCGGCAGCAGCTATTCCCGCAAACTCTGCTGTCATCGTTCCGATGTTCGCCAAAATCAAGGCGCCAGCACTTAGAGTTCCAGATCTTGCACCATATTTTTGGCGAATTAATCCAATCATTCCCTGCCTTGTTACAACACCGATTCGTGCACCAAGATCTTGAAAAATAATTAACGCAGCGGTTGATGCAACTAAAACCCAGAGAAGTTGATAGCCGTACTTGGCGCCAAGGACTGAGTAAGTAGTTATACCTGCTGGATCATCATCGGAAAGGCCAGCAATTACTCCTGGACCCATGACTGCAAGAAGTGCAGCAATACGTATCTTCTTTGGTGAAATACTCTGCTTAGTTGCCATTAGAGCGCACCGCTTCCTTGAGAAAACCCTGCTGGGCCAGATACTGAAGCAAGTGCATCTACTAAGTCATCCGCAAGAATTCTTCCTACAGGCTTATTCTTCTCATCAACAACAATAATTGAAGAGCCGCGGTTGTTTGCGAACTCATCAATAACTTCATCAATTCTGGTATTTATATTTACTGATGTTGGATACGGCGGTCCGATCAATGTAGACAGCGCAGCGCCTGGCTTAGCGGCGATTAATTCAATAATTTGAATGTGATCAAGGAGTTTGCCCTTTGAATCAACAACGACAACACCATCGGAAATATCGCGTTCTTTATGCTCAACTAGAAGCGCAAGTGCCGAAGCGACTGTATCTGCCTCGTGCGTAATCAGCATATGCGAGGTCATGATTCCGCCAGCTAAGGTCTCATCGAATTCAACTAATTTACGAAGTTGTTTTGCAACAGATGAATCCATCTCAAGGAAAATACTTTCGCGGTGATCATCGTCTAGATCACGCAATACTTCAGCGCCTTCATCAGGTTCCATGCGAGAGATTAGCTCTGCAGAACGCTCGGCGGACAAACCGCGTAGCAAACCTTGTAGCTCGTCATCTTCCATTTCTTCCAACGCATCAGCAGCAAGATCTGGATCAAGCATTTCAATAAGTGCGCTTCGTTCCCTACCAGCCAAATCTTCGATTAAATCAGCAAGGTCTGCTGGACGTAGCTGTCCTAGCGCTGCACGAGATTCAGTAGAACGAACTACTCCGGTTCCATGTGCAAGTGAAGCAACGTTTGCCCAGTCGATTACATGTTCTGGAATTGGGCCTCGACCAAGTGCGCCTGGAAAAATTCTACGAATAAAGGCTTTAAATGAAATATCAACACCAACGACTCGAATTTCACGATCTAGTGGCGCTAAGTACAAATCCGAAGAACGAACAACACGAAGACCATTTACATCAACAATTTGATGATCTAGAACATCTGCATCAAGCAACGATTCACCTTCTCGGCGAATAAATTCTGTTAAGTCAACTTTGGCAGTAGAAAGTTGAATCTCACTCTGTGTTAATTTTGCAATTCTTGCGCCATCAATAAAAGATTTGCTCTGTCCAACTTTTACAATTAGCCCAGATACTGGTGGATAAGAATCTTCGCCATGGCGGACAACAACATCGACAAGGCGCCCAATTTCATTTCCGCCTTGATACTTAACTGGGCGGCCAATTAAACCTGCAACTGAAACTAAAGACTCTCTAATATTTTTTCGTTGTAGAACCAATTCACTTCGGCCCACAAGACGTTTAGCCACTGTATTGATGCTCTTAACTGGTGGCTTTTTCATAGCCCAATCTTAGGTGATGTTAGGAGATTGAAAGCCTTACCCCTACGAGGGACTTCGGGCGAAGAGTTATTTTTTCCACAATAGATGCAATGGCTTCACTTGCTGGACATGTTGGGTCGCTTATAACTATCGGCTGGCCGATATCTCCGCCTTCGCGAAGTGCCGCTGCAAATGGGATCTGACCAATAAGTGCTACATCTGCTCCAACCAAACTTGAAAGTTGTTTAGCAGTTTCAAGGCCACCGCCAGTTCCAAAGATTGCAATTGGTTCACCACAATTTGGACAAGAAGTATCGGACATATTTTCAATGACACCAATAATGTGTTGCTTGAGTTGATGAGCGATTCGTCCAGCTCGTTCTGAAACTTCTGCAGCTGCTACTTGTGGTGTTGTAACTACAACGATTTCTGAAGCAGGTAAAAGTTGGCCGAGTGAAATCGCAATATCACCAGTGCCGGGTGGTAAATCTAAAAGTAGTAAATCTAAATCTCCCCAATAAGCATCGCTCAATAATTGCTCTAATACTTTATGAAGCATGGGTCCGCGGAATGCAACGGCATCCGAGCGTTCTGGCTTAAACATCTCCATTGAAACAACCTTTACGCCAAATGCTTCAACTGGGATAAAGGTTTGATCAATTGCAGTTGGGCGTTTACCAACAATTCCCATTAGGCGTGGAACTGAATGGCCGTAAACATCGGCATCTAGAATGCCAACTTTTAAACCTTTTTGAGCAGCAGCAACTGCAAGGTTAACTGTTACTGAAGATTTTCCGACGCCACCTTTTCCGGATGCAATTCCAATGACGCGTGTAAGTGAATCGGGCTGAGCGAATGGAATAAATTTTTCTTTGCCGCCATTTAAAAGTTTCTTTACGGCGTTGCGTTGTTCTTCATTCATGACTCCAAAAGTTAAATCAAGCGAGCTAACTTCAGTAATCGGTTCTAGCGCATCAGAAATATCCTTCTGCAAGCGATCGCGCATTGGACAACCTGAAATAGTTAATAAAATTGTTACAGATGCAACTCCGCCTTTGAATTCAACCGATTGCACCATTCCAAGTTCAGGAAGTGGACGATGAAGTTCAGGATCGCTTACCCCTTTAAGTGCTTCATGAATTTTGGCTATAACTTCGGCGCTCATAGTAAATCCGGATCTATTTTCGCTGATTTTTTAAGCTCTGTAATTTCAGCTGAAGGCTCTGCCAATACTTCATTTATGTGCTTTGAGATGAATTTCTTAGGATGTAAATCTGTAACCTTTAAATCTTCATAACCTGGTCCAAGATTTTCGCGCAAATCTTTAGTTGCCCCCTGTGCAATATCTCGAACTTTGCGGATGAATCTCGCTGAGTCAGCTGAAAATTGTGGCAACTTATCGGGGCCAATCAATATCAAGGCAAAGATAACTAGCGCAATGAATTCACCGCCACCGATTCCGAACATTTTCGAATCCTATATCTAGTGTGGTTACTTTGCCGCAATAAGTTTTAAAGTGACCTCTTTTGAGACGTTTCCACGTACATACTTTACTTTTATCATGTCACCAACGCTGTGCGAGCGAACACTAACTATTGCCTCATCCGCTGTTCCGATAGCTTTGCCATCAATTTCAACAATTATGTCTCCTGGCTTTATACCTGCTCGATCTGCAGGACCGCCAGCTGATACCGCACCATTAGTACTTGGAATTTTCGCACCTGTTCCAGCGAATCGAGTATCAAGTGATACTCCCATAATCGGATAGGTAGAACTTCCGAACTTAATTAATTGATCAGCAGTCTTCTTTGCTTGGTTAATTGGAATTGCAAAACCTAAGCCAATAGATCCACTCTGTCCCCCAAAGTTAGAACCTGTGGTTGCAATAGCTGAATTTATTCCGACAACCGCGCCAGATAAATCAACTAGTGGCCCACCTGAATTTCCAGGATTGATTGCAGCATCTGTTTGAAGTGCATTTATAAATGAACTCTCACTTGTTCCGCCACCAGAAGTTACGGGGCGATTCTTTGCACTAATAATTCCAGAGGTAACAGTCCCAGTTAAACCAAGTGGTGAACCAATTGCGATTACGCCATCACCAACCTGCACATCGTCACTGTTTCCAAGTTGCAACGCAGGTGCATCTGTTACGGCAATTTTAATTACGGCTAAATCATATGAAACATCTCGACCTATTAACTTGGCCGCATAATTCTTGCCATTGGCTAATTTCACGTTGATTGATGCACCATCTGTGGCAGCCGAAGATATAACGTGATTATTAGTCAGAATGTGGCCAGAACTATCCAAGAAAAATCCTGATCCAGTTCCGCCACTATTCCCACTTCGAACTTCAATTGAAACCACTGACGGCGAGACTCGGGCCGCAATTCCAGCTATCGAATCTGGTTTTCTCTCGATAACGCTTTTTGTGGAAACTAAGTTAGTTTTTGAGTCTAAGGTGGCAGAAGTCCGACCAGCAACGCTTCCCACAATTCCAGCAATAAGTGCCATTGCAATGGCAACTCCAAATCCAACACTTCGCGAATTAGCTTTCTTAACTTCTGCAGCTGTGGTTACTTGATGTTCTGAGATCCACCAAGGGGTATTTGAAGGAATATTCGAATTATTCTGGGAGGACATAGTTAAATTTTACGAGCGACAAGTGCGCCGCCGCCAAATGGAAGAAGAGTTGAACTCCAGCGAGAATCTTCTTTGATGGCCTTTATTGAATCTCTGCGAGCAATCGTCTCAAAGTCTCGTTGTGTTGGATCAACAACTTTTCCACCATCTAGGGCGTTATCAATCAGAAGTACTCCGCCATCTTTTAATAATCTAAAGCTCTCTTGGACTACATCAACCATATCTTTTGGCGACC
>WLIM01000020.1 GCA_009702205.1 Actinomycetota bacterium
ACTAGGCGCCCACCAGTTCTAATTACTTCACCAGTGCCAAGTACCGCTTCAAGCCCAAGTATGTAATTTCTAGTTGTTCCATATTTAAGTCCGCGAAGACCACCGGCGCTGGTCGCAACATTTCCGCCAATAGTTGAAACATTTCTAGATCCGGGATCTGGGATAAAGCGCAATCCCTCTTTTTCGACCAGTTGATCCAGGACCAAATTAGTTACGCCAGGTTGGACTATCGCAATCATTTCGGACTTTGAAACTTCTAGAACTTGGTTCATATTTGTCATGCTCATAACAATGCCGCCATTTAACGGAACTGTTGCTGCACATAAATTACTTCCGGCTCCGCGCGCAATAATTGGCGTTTTTGTGTCGTGGGCGAATTTAACAATCTTAGAAACTTCCGCAGTATTTCTGGGCGCAACAATTACTTCAGGCAACCCTTCAAACATTGGAGTTGCATCACGGCTATACGCCTGTAGTGAAACGGCATCACTTCGCACAACATCGCTGCCAACTAGGGCAGCTAACTTTGCGACTAATTCAGATGATGACACGGGTTAATTAAACCACCGCTTGGGGCTATTAATTAGGCAATCTCTTTAATGATCTTGCCACTCTTGATAATTAAGTCAATCTCCCGCAAGTTTTCCAAATCTTCCAAAGGATTGCCCTTCGTAGCAATGAAATCCCCCGCAAATTTTGGCTTAATCTGTCCCAAGAAATTCTCTTGTTTTAAGAGTAGAGCCGCATTTGAAGTAATTGATTGAAATGACTTAATTGTTGAAAGCCCAGCTTTATTCATAAGAAACAATTCATGCAGCGCTGCAGGAATTCCATCTACCATATCTCCAGGTGGGTAGTCGGTGCCATTAATCAAAGTTATCCCAGCCTTGATTGCATTCTTTGTGCTTTGAAGATGTCGATCACTTACCGCCAAAGCATTTTGTATTGATGCTTCTTCGAAGCCCTTTTCGCGCATCCAGGACTCAGAACGTGTAACACAAAGTGTTGGGGTTAGAAATGCACCCGCGCCTGCAAGTGCTTCAGCCGTAGAACCGTCAAGACTGTAACCATGTTCAAAACTAGTAACGCCGAGTCTTAGAGCTTGCATAATTGCTTTCGATTCACCTGCATGTGCAACGACATAAGAATCATGTTCCCTCGCCGCTTTAACAACGCCACTTATTTCTTCATCAGTCATCTCTGCATCATCTGAACTCTCGCCAGCTTTGGCTAAGCCACCAGTGATAAATATTTTTATATGGTCTGCGCCCGCTTCAAACTCGCCTATTGCTGCTTTATAAAAGCCATCGAAGTCTTTTGCATAAGAACAACCAGCGCCTTCGCCATGACCCGTAGGAGTAGAGATTGCGCGACCCGCTCCAAAAATTCTTGGGCTCTCAAACCATCCAACCTTTGCTGCATTTCTAAGAGCTAAATCCACTTGATTCTGCTCGTGCACACATCTGATTGTTGTCATCCCCGCCTTTAAGGCTTCAGCAGCGCGCTGAGCTGCTCTAAAAGCCGTAATTGCCGGGTTTTCGTGTTCATCCGTTAGAGAAAATGGGAAGACAACAGAAAGATGGGCATGACAGGAAATCAGGCCAGGAGATAGGAAGCGACCATCGATATCAATTATTTTCTCATTTTTATCGATACTAATTTGAGTTGAATTTGTAATTTCACTTATCAGTCCAAATTTATCAACTTTAACGGCCGCATCTTTTCCAATTTCTCCAGTAACGACATCGACAATTTTGGCATTAGTGATCCACATTTAGCGCCCCTTTATAGTTTCGAGTGGTACGACGATTTCATTTGAGGTTTGAAGAACACAGGCAACTCCACGCCCATCTTTCAGAGTTCGGATTTCTGGAACGCTACTTTCGCATCCAACTTGAACCAATGGACACCTAGGATGGAATCGGCAACCTGCTGGTGGAAATGCTGGATTTGGCACATCCCCAGGGAGGTCGAGCGGCATGTTTGAATTTCCATCTGCCTTGGGAATTGCTGAAATCAGGGCACGCGTATAAGGATGCGAGGGCTGATTCCAAATTTGCTCCGTCGTGCCAATTTCAACAATTTTTCCTAAGTACATCACTGCAATTCGATCTGAAATTTTTCTAACAACAGAGAGATCATGTGAAATGAAAATAACTCCCATTCCAAATTCTTGGACTAGTGAAACAAGTAAATTAGAAACTTGTGCTTGAGAAGATGTATCAAGAGCTGAAATTGGTTCATCTGCAACTATCGCAGTAGGTGATGCAGCTAGTGCGCGGGCGATAGCTATGCGTTGTCGCTGGCCGCCGCTGAACTGGTGTGCATATCGATCTAGTGCTGATGCGCCTAAACCAACCTTTTCAAGAAGTTCTGCGCTAATTTTAAGAGCCTCGTTCTTCGGTTTTCCAGCAACAATTAAACCATCTGCGATTTGATCACCAATTTTGCGCCTTGGATTTATTGAGCCGTAAGGATCTTGAAAAATCATTTGAAGATTTCTAAGTTCAGTAGGTCTTCCTCGACGATCCAGTGGTTTTACCAAATTTCCGTTAAACCTAATTTCACCTTCAGCTGGTTTTTCTATTCCTACGATTGCTTTTCCAAGAGAAGACTTACCGCATCCGGATTCACCAACAAGGCCAAGAATTTCACCTGGAGCAAGAGTTAGATCCACTCCAGCAACTGCTCGTAATTTTCTGCCGTTTCGATGGTATTCGACAGAAAGATTTGAAATCTTTAAAAGCTCGTTCATGAGCTCACCAATGGATTTACTGGGCAAAAAATTCGATGCTTGGTGGAGATAGAAATTGAAGTTGGAATTTGAGATTCGCAAGATGTTTTGGCATAAGCGCATCGAGGATGAAATGCGCACCCAGATGGAATTTGCCCCAATTCAGGAGGCATTCCTTCAATTGTGAGAAGTTTCTTTCCCGAAATACTCGAAGTAGGAAGCGCAGAAATCAGACCCTTTGTGTAAGGATGTCTTGGATTCTTAAGCAAATCAGAAGTTAATCCGGATTCAACTTCGCTACCGGCATACATAATCATAATTCGATCAGTCAGCGAAGATAAAACTCCTAAATCATGAGTAATAACCATGACAGCTAGATTTTTCTCGCGCCTCAGTTGGTCTAGCAATCGCAAAATTCCTGCCTGAACGGTTACATCAAGAGCAGTAGTTGGTTCATCTGCAATCAATAATTTTGGATCACATGCTAACGCAATTGCAATCGCAATTCTTTGACGCATTCCTCCAGAAAATTGCTTTGGCATCGCCTCAAGAGCAGACGCTGGATCTGGGATTTTTACAGTATCCAAAAGCTCAAGAGCTTTGAGATGTGCTGACTCTTGGCTAATTTTTTTGTGGTGGCGGATGTGCTCAGTAAGTTGTGTTTCAATCTTTATCATTGGATGCAGAGAAGTCATCGGATCTTGGAAGATCATAGCAATCTGGTTTCCACGAATATCTCTATAAGCTCTATTTGTTTGAGCAAGAAGATCTTTACCACTAAATTTTATAGAACCTGTTGCAAAACCTTTATGTGGGAGCAATCGCATCAAACTGAGTGCAGTCATTGTTTTTCCACTTCCACTCTCACCGGCTATGCCAATAATTTCACCTTCATCAAGTGAAAATGAAAGGTTACGAACTGCTTGTGCAGATCCAGATGATGTAGCAAGAGTTACAGTTAAATTCTCAACGTCTAATAAAGGCATTAGTTTCTCAGCGCCTTTGCAGTTCTTGGATCTAGTGCATCTCTCAAGGTATCTCCAATAAAATTAAAGGCCAGAACAGCGGTCAAAATAGCAATTCCAGGAAAAATTCCTATCCACCACTTTTCAAAATTATTTGCACCGGCCGAAACCATTGCTCCCCATTCGGCCGAAGGGGGTTGGGCACCAAGACCAAGGAACGAAAGTCCTGATAGAAGAAGAAGCCCATTACCTGCCTCAAGTGCACCGAGAACTAAAACGGATCCTGAAATATTTGGCCGCAAGTCAACAAGCAAAGTTCTTCGTGTCGAGGAGCCAAGTAAGCGGCTCGCTGTCACATAGTCCGAGTCTTTAGAACTCAGGATCAAACTTCTAACTAGTCGAGCATAAGTTGGCCATGCGACCAGCACAACGGCAAGAACTGCATTTCGCAATTGTGGTCCAAGGGCGGCAGAGACTGCCATTGCGAGAATAATTCCAGGGAAGGCTAAGACAATATCTGCGAATCGCATAAGAGTTGAATCAATCCAGCCACCAAAATATCCAGCTAACCCACCAATGATTGAGCCCACAATGATTGAGAGAAATACCAATAAAATTGCCAGTGGCAAACTAATTCTTGCGCCGTAAATAATTCGACTAAAAATATCTCTCCCAACAGAATCAGTTCCAAGCCAATGTAAATGGTTTGGATTCATTAAAGCATCAGAGTCTTGGGCGAGTGGATCGAAGGGGGCAATGAGCGGTGCAAAGATTGCAAGAATTATCCAAAATGCCAAAATACTTATGCCAACTAAGGCCAGTGGCTGGCGCCACGGTGAACCTTTCGAAATTTTCATTTTCATTCTGATCTCAAATTTGGATCAATAATACGATAAAGAAAATCGACAATTAAGTTCATAATAATAAATACGCCAGCAACAACGATGCTAACTCCCATAATTCCTGGCAAGTCTAAAGCAATTGCACTTTTGAATGCATACTGGCCCAACCCTGGCCAAGAAAAAACATTTTCAACTAGAACGGAGCCAGAGAGTAAACCGCCAAATGCAACACCTGCAACTGTAATTATTGAGAGAAGTGCTGGCCTCAATACATGTCGTTTGATGACCAACCATTCTGGTAGCCCTTTTGCACGTGCACTTCTAACATAGTCATTTCCCAATATTTCTAATACAGATGCTCTAGTAAAGCGTGTTAGAACTCCGATTGTGTATGTAGCCAAAACAATTGCAGGAAGTGCTAAATGTTTAAGTGCAATCCACGCAATTGAAAATTGCCCATGAACAAGAGCATCAATCGTATAAAGACCGGTCAAATGGGTTGGTTCATCGCCACCTGGATCAAGACGGCCCGTCCCGGGAAACCAACCCAGTTTGAAAAAGAAAATATAGAAAACTACTAAGGAAGTCCAGAACGTTGGCATTGAAACACCAGTAAGGCTAAGAACTCGAATTAGCTGGTCAGGCAACCTATCCCTTGTCATTGCCGAGAGAATTCCCAAGCTGAAACCAATAATAATTGAAAATATTATGGCAACAAGAGCAATCTCAATCGTTGCAGGGAAATATTCAGCCAAATCTTCTGAAACTGGGCGACGGCTATGTTGAGAAATTCCTAGGTCACCTTGTAAAACTTTAGAAATATATCGCATGTATTGCTCTGGTACAGGTTTATCTAAGCCGTATTCTGCGCGCCATCTTGCAACAATTTCGGGGTTGCTCATTGCGCTTTGGCCAAGGTTTACAGCAGCAGGGTCACCAGGAACAACCTGCGTAACTGCAAAGGCTACAAAAGTAATACCAATCATCATAAGCAGTCCAACTGCAATTCGCTTATAAATAAACTTGGCAAACGAAGAACTAACCTTGGCCGACATATTGCCGGCCAAGGTTAGATTCTTAGATTTTTTAATTTGTTGCATCAAACCTTACTTAAGTTCAGTTAGGTTGATCTTCCAAATTGGGTTAGAAAGAATTCCCTTTACGCTCTTTGCAGCTACCAAAACAGATGGTGACTGTAGAAGAGGCATGAGTGGAGAGTTCTTATTTAGTTCAAGTTGGAAGTTGCGATAAAGAGTCGCGCGCTTTGCAGCGTTGCTTTCTGCGGCAACATCATTAACGATCTTCTCAATTGTTGGATTTGAGCCTGCGGCCCATCCCATACGTAGACCAACCTTTGAACCAGGTCCGAAGTTTTCGGAGTAGTTGCTTGAATCTGGCCAGTCTGGACCCCAGAACCAAAGTCCCATTTGTTCTGATCCATCACGGTAAGAAGTAAGAGCATCTCCAATAGGTGTTGGAGTCAACTTTACATTTATTCCAACTTCTTTTAACTGAGCTGCTACTTTCTGTGCAAGGTCATCAAAAAGGATTCCGTCCCATGCGCCGCCACCCCAGTATGTAAGAGGAATTTCTTCGCCTTTGTAGGTTGACTTAGCAAGTGCGGCTTTCGCTTTTGTGACATTGCGCTTAATCGCATCAGCTTTCTTAAGTGAGCCTTGGAATGCACTTGGAATTACTCCAGCTGCTTGGATTGCTCCAGTTCCGGCGAACTTAACGATTTCATCGTAATTAACTCCATAACGAACTGCTTCTTGGAAGTCAGTATTTGAAGTAACTGGTGAAATCTTTGGATTTGCGTTTGTGAATAGGAACCAAACTGTTGTACCCACGCCACCAACAACGTTTACATTCTTCATTCCTGAAGCCTGAGTTGGAGATAGGTCTGCTGCAATGTGTGAAACACCCTTTTGAACGTTTAAGCGTTGAACGTTTGGAAGCACGTTACGGAATACGATCTTTGAGTATGTTGGCTTTGCACCCCAGTACTTAGGGTTAGCGGTAATTACAACCTCAGTGGTAAGACTGAATTTTGTAAGTGTGTATGGTCCGCTACCCGCTGAAGTGGTATTCAAGAAAATCTCAGCCTTATCAGAAGCATCTGCGCCGGCTGCGGAAACTGCGCCTTCCTTTGCAGCTAGCTTACTGTTGATAATTCCAAGAGATGGACTACAAACTATTACTGGAATTGCAGTGTTAGCTTTTTCTGATGTTAGAACAACTGTGTATGCATCTGGAGCTGTGGCAACAATGCCATCCATTAATGATGCAGGGTTGCCCTTTAGATTCTTCAAGCGCATTAGTGAGAAAACCACATCCTTAGATGTCACCTTTGTGCCATCAGAGAACACAGCATTCTTGCGTAACTTATATGTGTAAACCTTTGAATCAGAAGAAGCTTTATAAGAAAGTGCTAAATCTGGAACTGGAGTTGAACCATCATCACCTTTGAAAGTCATCAGTGTGCTGTAAACAGCGCGGTCAATCATGTTTCCTGTTGGTTCAAACTCACGGCCTGGGTCAAGAGTCTTTAAGTTGAAAGTTGTATCAACTACAAGAGTCTTTCCCGCAGCCTGAGCAGGTGCAACTGCCAGGACTGATACTGCAAGCGCAACGCTTGCGCTCACGCCAATAGTCTTTTTTAGTAGAGACATTATTTGGATTTCTTCCCTTCAGATTTCAGCAATCCTGTTCTGGGACAGGCCTGCCTACATGTGTGCGTGAGCCTAGCAATGCACCATCGCATAAGGAAGATTTTGGCAAGAAAGATTTATTAACTTTAGGTAACGGACAGATATACGTGTAACTACAGAGTTTGTTTGAAGATGAACAGAGGAAAGGCTATTTAGCCGGCAGTTCATCCTCATGATTATGGATTATTCGCCAGCCCTCAGGGAAGCTGCGCCAAATACCGGTATTCCGAACTTCCTGCGGCGGTTGACCTTGATCGAAATTTACAATCAAGTAATGCCTGCAAATTGCAAAGTCACCATAGATATCAATTACAGGTTCAATTGCATCAATTCGTGTAACTTTTGGCCCATTATCTTCCTTGGGGCGACGAGCTCTCACTTCATTTAAGCCCTTCATACCGAACGCAAGATTTCGCTCTGTTGAATCCCAAAGTGTCACATCCTTGTGAATGTACTGATCAATACGTTCGCGGTCTTGCGAAATAAAACCAGCATACATATCAAGAACGCCGTTCCAAATGTAATCTTTAACTTCTTGATCTGTCATTGATTTCAACTTTCTATCTAGTCTTGGAGTTAGCGATTAATTTTCTTGAGATCTGAATTATCCGATAAAAGTTCAAATTTAAGTAGTGATATTGGAACATTACCATTCAACCAAAGATAATCATGAAAAGCTTTCAAATTAAAATCATTTTTATCTGCGTCAACCGCTTCAGAGAGGAGATTTAATATTTGAGTTTTTCCAATTTGGTATGAAATTGCCTGTCCGGGAGATGACGAGAAAGTGATTGCTTCTTCGCGTGCAGTCGCATAGTCCATAGGCACTTTCTGTTCTAAGAACTTAGTTGCTGTTTCAATATCCATGAGACCAGTTGCCAGATTCACATCGACAATTACTCGAAGCGCTCTAAGCTTCATGAAATTCCACATAACAATCTGAGTGATTGGGGCATCATCGAAAAGTCCTGCTGAAAGCATTAACTCTTCATTGTAAAAGGCTATCCCTTCATTTACTCCGGAGTCGTAGTAGTGCTGACGTAACTTCCGTTCATGACTCCATGAAATGGCAAGCTGTTGATAGTGGGCACCCTCATGAACAATTCCTGCCCTTGTATCTCTTGCATTTGCAGCATAGAAGTAAGGCATCGACGGCCCTGGAGATGGCACATATGAATATCCATCATGATCTAATCGGGATGGGCCAGTTAAGTCATCACTTACACCTAACCAACGAAGTGGTTCTAAATAATCCGGCATCGGCGCATTTAAATAGTGTCGCAATGACTTTGGTTGGGACAGGATTGATTCATCTTCATAAAATTTACGAACCAAATTTTCCGCTTTTTCTTCATTTACTACTTGTTCCGCAGAGGTTTGAGGAATTGGCCCAGGTTCTACATTTCGAAACCTATTTTTAATTATTCTTTCAAAAGCCACAGCTCGATCCCACTCAATCTGGCCGATCTGCAGAATTTCTTCGCTTGAATACGGATAGAGGGAGACATTCTGTAGAAACCAATTGTAATTTTCAGTACCAATAGCTCGGAGCGGTTTCATGGTCAGTAGATTATTTCGAAGCCATTTCCGGAATTCTATAAAAGCCAAGATAGCCTTTTCTGCAGATGAAGTTAGTTGGAGAGACAATTCGTTCTCCACAATATTTGAAAGCGCCTTTGACATTTCCAAAATTTGTTCAGAGATTTTACTTAGATCTCCAATGGCAATTTCTGCATATTCTGAAACTGCGTTTGAAGTTAGGTTTGAAATTCCATTCTTCAATATCGACGGCGTAACTTCTAGAATTCTGATGACTTTTTTTATTCTCAAAGAATCTACATCTGGAATAGTCAATAAATCAAATATGACTCCAATAGTTTGATCAATGTAGAAACGCGGTTGTTCGGCCCAAGTTCTCAAAATATTTAACTCAAAATGAGCTCTAGCAACTGCAGATTTGATTAATTGATAATCAACCCATTCAGCCACTTCAATTTCGGGGGAGTTCGAGCTTCCAACGGATATTTCAGAAATTCGTTCTTCAAATTCAACGATCTTTAATTTATATTGTTCGACATCGCTTGGAGACCACCTAGGAATCCAATTCTCTGGTCTTTCAATTCGAGGAATATCATCATGAGTTCGAGGTTGTTGAGATGCACGCCAATTCCAATATTCATGCCCGAGATCTTGGATGGCTGACATCTACTTAAGGCCACTCACTAAATCAAAGAGTTCAAAGGCGCGTTTGCGGTGTGCAATATCATCCACATTCATCGCATCGGCAACTGGACGCCATTTCTCTTCGGCAACTCCGATAGAAGCAATCATTCTGCCTAAAGCATCGCCATCAACTTCTGGGTGGAATTGCACGCCCCAGGCGTTATCTTTATTGAAAGCAATTGCTGCACCAGAATCAACACCGTGAAGGTTGGCACCAGAAACACTTTCGATACTTTCTGGAATAACCATATCTTCATGCCAAAGCACCCAAGATCCATTATCAATCGCACCTGTTTTATCGCTAAATTCTTTAAATCCAATGTTCTTCACTTCACGTCTTGCAACTTCACCGCCAATTGCTTTCGCTAAAATTTGGGCGCCATAACAGATACCAAAATATGGTTTCCCTGTTGCCATAAAGCGTTTAACTAAATCGATTTCGGCTGGTGCGCTTTCACATTGAAACCCTGTTGCGGTTGAGTTTGGTGATCCCAAGACGATTAAGAAATCGGCTTCAAGGATCTCTTCTGCACTCCAATTTTGCTCGCGGTAGTAGCGCTTAAAAGTTAGCTGGCGTTCATTTAGCCAATCACCGAGAATTGAAAGTTCGGCAGCAACGCTCTCGTGACTAAGTATCGCAACAGTTTTCACGGAGATACTTTAACCAAGAATCTTTCGAATAGCGGCTGGAATCTGCTCAATAATCATTGATGCTGAAATAGGTCCACCATTCGAGGCAAGTTGTGCCGCACGATCATGGATGAATGCACCGGTCGCCGCAATTTCAGCAAATCTATTTGGCGAACTCAGGATTTCAATCTCGCTGGTCGCAGCTATTGCACCGATGATTCCAGATAACACATCACCAGAACCCGCGGTCGCAAGCCATGGGGTGGCAGCAGGAAGTTCGATGATCATTTCATTATTTGCAACGACAGTTTTATTTCCTTTTAGCAAAACTGTTACTCCCAAAATATCTGCGCATTCTTGGGCCCAACGTTTTGGGTCGTCCGAAATTTCATCGGCTAAAACTTCTATTCCATAATTCGCAAGCAACTTTGCAAGTTCGCCGGCATGAGGTGTTATCAAAGTAGGTTGTTCTAATTTATCTGCCAAATAAAGTGCGCCAGCATCCAAAATGGTAGGAACGCTTTGCAGACCAATTACTTTAAACCAGCGATGACGTAGCCAAGTTGTGTAATCATCAAACTTATTTGCCACAATTCCAGATCCAGCTACCCACGCAGTAACAGCTCCTGGTTGAACTACAACTTCAGGCGTTGAATGTAGAACTAAATGGGCCAATCCGGATGAGCTATAAAAACGAACCATTCCAACGCCAGTAGCAACAGCAGCGCTTGTCGAGAGAACTGCTGCTCCGGGATATTGCGCAGATCCGGTAATTACGCCAAGAACGCC
Source organism: Actinomycetota bacterium (assembly GCA_009702205.1). Classification (GTDB taxonomy): domain Bacteria; phylum Actinomycetota; class Actinomycetes; order Nanopelagicales; family Nanopelagicaceae; genus AAA044-D11. The sequence goes on from WLIM01000020.1 coordinate 10,895, forward strand.
CCTTGAATATTTGTGATCATAGGACTTTGGAATAACTATGCATTTCTTACTTTTGGCAGCGTTCCAAAGGATTGGTTTCATGTGTTTAGTCTATTTCTCTTCCAGATTTTCGCTTGCGAAGATTTTGGTGGGGCGGGTCGGGCTCGAACCGACGACTACCGAATTATGAGTTCGGGGCTCTAACCAACTGAGCTACCGCCCCAAAGTTTTCACGCTTTAGGTTTGGGTAAGTCTATGCTAACTCGCGTGATGCGCCGAATATCTGCAGTAATTTGCCTGCTTTTAATAGCAACCGCATTGCCAGCAAGCGCTGCACCTAATTATGTCTATCCAATTACTGGCTGCAAGAGCACTTATTCGCGGGCACATCATGATTATCCAGCCACTGATATTTTGGCGAAAAAAGGTTGCCGATTTCTTGCACCCACTTCTGGTGTGATTGATGAAGTTAGCGATGTTGATAATTATTCTTGGAAAAATAACAGTGCAGCTATACGTGGTGGCCTATCAATTTCAATGATCGGTGATGATGGGGTTCGGTACTACGGATCACATTTCTCAAAAATATATTCAAAGGTAGTTCCGGGCTATCGCGTCGAAGCAGGTGAAGTAATTGCTCGAGTTGGAGCATCGGGGGATGCGGCGGGAACTTCGCCACATGTGCACTTTGGAATTTCATGGCCTACTAGAGCGGGAATCTGGTGGGTGCGGCGAGGCGAGATTTATCCGTGGAAATATTTGGATGCTTGGAAAGCTGGAAAAGATTTAAACCCAGCGAAAGAAGTATTTGCTAAAGAGAAAAAGGTCGGCACAGTTCCAAAGCACGTTGGTTACTAATTTGTTGCACTAAAAAAGCCCCACCGAAAAGGTGAGGCTTTTTTATTGTTAATGGTTGATTATGCAGGATTAACTGCGTCAGCCTG
>WLIM01000021.1 GCA_009702205.1 Actinomycetota bacterium
ATGCGGCTTCATACTCTTCTGGAGTTTCAACTGGACTCAAACCACGGCGTTGCAATTCAAAGTCAGCCCTAAACTCAGGGTTTCCGCCAAGCATGATGTCTGTACCGCGGCCTGCCATATTTGTTGCAACAGTTACGGCGCCAACGGTTCCGGCGCGCGCAATAATTGCCGCTTCGCGCTCATGTTGCTTGGCATTTAAAACTTCATGTGGAATTCCACGCTTTTTAAGAAGAGCTGAAAGTTCTTCAGACTTTTCAACTGAAACAGTTCCAACCAATACTGGCTGGCCCTTCTTGTGGTGAGCTGCAATATCTTCTGCGCTAGCAATAAATTTTGCTAACTCACTCTTATAAATTAAATCTGGTTGATCGATACGTTGCATTGGTCGATTGGTTGGAATTGGAATAACGCCAAGCTTGTAAATCTGCATCAATTCTGAGGCTTCTGTCATCGCTGTTCCGGTCATACCAGAAAGCTTTTCGTAGAGACGGAAGTAGTTCTGCAATGTAATTGTTGCGAGAGTTTGATTCTCGTCCTGAATTTCGAGGCGTTCTTTTGCTTCAAGTGCTTGGTGCAAACCTTCGTTGTAACGGCGGCCAGCAAGCATGCGACCAGTGTGCTCATCAACAATGAGCAATTCACCGTTCATGACCACATAATCTTTATCGCGCTTGAAAAGCTCTTTTGCTCGAATTCCATTATTTAAATAGCCAATCATTGGCGTATTTACTGATTCATAAAGGTTTTCAATTCCAAGAAGTTCTTCAACTTTAGTAACACCAAGTTCTAGAACTCCAACTGTGCGCTTCTTCTCATCGACTTCATAGTGCACATCGCGCTCTAGTTTTTGAGCAATAGTTGCGAATTCGACATACCATTTTGTTGGCTTATCAGCAGGTCCAGAAATAATAAGTGGAGTTCTGGCTTCATCAATCAGGATTGAATCTGCTTCATCAATAATCGCAAAATTGTGTTCGCGTTGTACGCAATCTTCTAAAGTCCAAGACATATTGTCTCGAAGATAATCGAAACCAAATTCATTATTTGTTCCATAGGTGATATCTGCTGCATAAGCCTCGCGGCGTTCAGCAGGCGACATATTTGAAAGAATTACGCCAACCTTTAAACCTAAGAAACGATGGATACGTCCCATCCACTCACTATCGCGTTCTGCCAAATAATCATTAACCGTAACTACGTGAACGCCTTTTCCGGTTAAAGCATTTAGATATGCCGGCAATGTAGAAACAAGGGTCTTACCTTCACCTGTTCGCATTTCAGCAACATTGCCTTTGTGAAGTGCGGCGCCACCCATGATCTGAACGTCATAGTGACGTTGACCAAGTGTGCGCTTTGCGGCTTCGCGAACCGTCGCAAATGCCTCTGGAAGCAAATCATCAAGAGTTTTTCCGGAAGCAAGTTGATCTTTTAATTTATTAGTTTGACCACGGAGATCGGCATCGCTTAGCGCAGAAACTTGTGGTTCAAAAGCTAAAACATCTTTCGCAATTTTTTCGAGTTGGCGAATGTGGCGACCTTCTCCAGCACGCAAAATCTTGTCTAGTAGCGGTGACACATGTCCTCTTTCGTCGCAATGATTTCTCTAAAGGGCCGCGCTAGCGGGCATGGGCATATCTTAATGTGTAAAACCATTAGTTGCGCACGAGGTCAGGACCCCATTCACCCCAATACCGCGGGTTTTTAGCGCGCTTTTTGCGGCCAAAACAGTGCTCCCGGTGGTTACTAAATCATCGAGTAAGAAGATTGGAATTTCGGAAATATTTACTTCGTTAAATCTGTTTAACGCGCTTCTTTCTATCTCAAATGCTCCCCTCATATTTAGCTCTCTCTCATTGATATTTAAGGTTGATTGATCTCTTACCTTTCTGGAATGGATAAGGCAATCAATAATCACAAATTCTTTTCTCGGATTTTTTTGAGAGAAGACTTCAATAAGTTTAATTATGTGTGCAAAACCGCGGGCCCTATTTGCTGCCTTACGAGATGGAATTGGAATTAGGCATATTTTATCTTTAGTACTCGCCAATTCAAGTGCCACAGTTAAGTACTCGGCAAGAATTGCACGAGCAAAACTATTATTGTCTTCCTTCGTCGCAAGAATTACGTGTGAAATTGTTGGCGAGAATTCACTTCCTGCAAATATTCGCAGCGAACCTCGATTCACGATATTTCTATGCACCGCTAAATTGCTTGAACATTGGAGACAGATTCCGAGTTCATTTTTCATCGCAATATTTTGTGCCAGACAAAGAGCGCACCTCGTTTGGAAGATAAGACTTCCTAGTTCGGAAAATAGTTTCACCGAACTATTATTTGATATTTAGCTATTTTATAAATTAAGCAAAATGAAGTTGTGCGTCTATTCTGGCTGTGCAGAAATTGGTCTTGACTGAATAGATCCGCCTGCAAATTTTGGAATTGTTAAAACGAAGTGTGCTCCTTGGCCGCGTTCGCCCCACACATCAATGTCGCCTTGATGAAGCTTTGCATCTTCAAGCGCAATTGAAAGGCCAAGTCCCGTTCCACCCGTAGTTCTAGCGCGTGAACTATCTGCGCGCCAGAAGCGCTCAAAAAGTAATTTCTTATCGGTGTAGTTAAATCCAACTCCGTAATCGCGAACACCTACCGAAACTTCATTCTCAGTCTCTGCAATTTGAACATCAATGCTCTTCTCTTCGCGATGATCAACGGCATTCGCAATTAAATTTCGAAGGATTCGCTTAATTCGGCGCGGGTCAACATCAACTAAAACTGGGCTTTCTGGCGCAATTAAATGAATTATTCGATCTTGGCTTGGATGGAGATAATCAATTGTCTCTTTAACTAAAGAAGTTAAATCCGTTTCTTCAATCTCAAGAACTGCTGCTTGGGCGTCAAAGCGACTAACTTCGAGCAAGTCGGTGAGCAAAGATTCGAAACGTTCGATCTGGGAAATAAGGAGTTCTGCGCTTCGCCCAACAGTGGTCTCAAAATTATCTCGTGCTGAATAGATAACTTGAGATGCCATTCGAATTGTTGTTAGAGGTGTACGAAGTTCGTGGGAAACATCAGATACGAAGCGCTGTTGTAATTTTGAAAGATTCTCTAGCCTTGAAATCTGTTGTTGAAGCGACACCGCCATTTCGTTAAAGCTGTATCCCAAACTTGCAATTTCGTCCTCACCATGAATATCCATACGTAGATCAAGGTTTCCAGCGGTTAACTCTTCAGCAACTCTAGCCGCATCTCTAATTGGCGAGATAAGTCGACGAAGCACGAAAAATGTAATCAAACCAATTAAGAAAGTTAAAGCAATTCCAGTCAGCCAGAGATAATTTAGAATCAATGACATTGTGCGCATTTGCTGGGCCAAGCTAAAGAGAACGTAGAACTCGTATTTTCCAGCGCCCTTAATTGTTAAATCATCGCCGACAATAATTGCGGGTTCTTTCTTGCCGTCTACATACTTAATTGTTGTGCGTTCCCAAGTGGTTTTCTTTGATTCTCGGGTCTTCTTCCTGAAATCCTTTTGAATTGATGTTGTATCTAAAAAGTTGGAAGTTCCATCGAACTTATATTTGCTTGGAGTATTTGCAAAGGCAAAGATTGCAAGCTCACGTGCTGCGCTTTCATAAGTCTTTGGCGGAACCGAGAGAATGTCGGCAAATATTGCCTTGAGTTGAGCTTTATCTTGATATTGCGAAAAAGTTAGTTGTAATTGCGTATTTCGTGAAGTTGATTGGGCATCGAGAATTGAAAGTTGTAATTTTTCATCAAAAATACCGGAAGATATTTGGTTATATAAAGCTGACCCAAGGAGCCAAATTAGAACTCCGGATAGCGCAACAATTGTGGTTGTAACTCGGAAAACAAGGGATGCGCGCCAAGCTTTAAATGGCGATTTCATTGTGAACTTCCAGGAACTCCAGCCTTGTATCCAACACCTCTAACGGTAAGAATAATTGTTGGGTTCTCGGGATCTAATTCGACTTTTGAACGCAGGCGTTGGATGTGTACGTTTACTAAACGAGTGTCGGTTGCTGGGCGATAACCCCAGACTTCACTTAGTAGTGCTTCGCGAGTAAAGACGCGGCCAGGTTCTTTTGCTAGTGCTACCAAGAGGTCAAACTCAAGGCGAGTGAGGGCAATTACTTCGCCATTTCTAATAATTGAATGCTCAATTTGATCAATCTTTATATTGCCAATTCGTAGATCAGAACTTACCTCGGCTGTGCTGCGACGTAATCTAACTTTCATGCGTGCAACCAACTCAGATGGATCAAACGGCTTAACCATGTAGTCATCAGCGCCAGCTTCTAAACCAGCAACAACATCTTGCTTGTCGCCCTTTGCTGACAACATAACTATTGGAACCATTGATTTTTCTCGAATCAATTTGCAAACTTCAACACCATTTAAACCAGGAAGCATCACATCCAAAAGAATTAGATCTGGATTTTGTGCCAGAAAAAGTGGCATAACTTCATCGCCACGACCAACTAAATCAACTTCATAACCCGCGCCAGTTAAAACGATGCCAAGCATCTCGGCAAGATCTTGGTCGTCATCGACGACCATGATCAGAGTCATTAGCTACCGTGCTCCCAAGAGTTGAGGTAAAGCTCTTGTGCTGGTGTTAGCTTGTCGATTGTTGAACCCATGCTCTCCAACTTTAGACGAGCAACTTCTTTATCAATCTCAGTTGGAACTTCATGTAATCCAGCGCCAAGTCCTGCTGCAGCCTTCAATAAATATTCTGCAGTAAGTGCTTGATCAGAGAATGACATATCCATAACAGATGCTGGGTGACCTTCTGCCGCACCAAGATTTACTAAACGACCTTCTGCAAGAAGAAGAATGCGACGGCCATCAGCCATTACATATTCATCTGTTTGGTGACGCATCTTGGCATTCTTGCTCTTGGCATTTTGTTCTAGCCATGCAACATCGATTTCAATATCAAAGTGGCCAGCATTCGAAAGAATCGCGCCATCTTTCATAACCTTGAAGTGCTCTTCGCGGAGAACATCACGGTTACCAGTAACTGTTACATAAATATCGCCATACTTTGCCGCTTCGGTCATAGGCATAACGCGATATCCCTGCATCAAAGCGTCTAGCGCCTTGGTTGGATCAATTTCAGTGACGATTACATCTGCGCCCATACCTTTTGCACGTTCTGCAACGCCTTTACCGCAGTAACCGAATCCGGCAACTACAAATGTTTTTCCTGCAACAAGCGAGTTGGTTGAGCGGAAGATTGCATCAAGTGTTGATTGACCAGTTCCAAAACGGTTATCAAACATGTGCTTGGTATCGGTGTCATTAACAGCAATCATTGGGAATTTTAGTGCGCCATCTTTTGTCATCTGACTTAGGCGAATAACACCTGTAGTTGTCTCTTCACAACCACCAATAATTCCTTCGATTAGCTCTGTGCGAGTTGTGTGAAGTGTGTTCACAAGGTCGCAGCCATCATCAAAAACTAAATGTGGCTTGATATCTAGTGAGGCATTGATGTGTGAGTAATAGCCATCACGATCAACTGCATTGCGAGCAAAAACGCTAATTCCATATTCATGAACAAGAGCAGCTGCTGTGTCATCCTGAGTTGAAAGTGGATTTGATGCGCATAGCGCGAGCTCGGCGCCACCTGCTTTTAGCGCACGCATCAAGTTTGCAGTCTCAGTTGTTACGTGCATACATGCAGAGATGCGAATTCCCTTAAATGGTTGTTCCTTAGCAAAACGCTCACGAATTTGTGCCAACACAGGCATATTGCGCTCGGCCCATTCAATTTTCTTCTTGCCTTCAGCTGCAAGAGCAGCATTAGCTATGTCATGTTTTACGGCAGTTTGAACGTTCACTAATAACTCCTATTTTATGTTTAGGGGCTTAGGTTATCGCTTAGCCCTGATGATTGCGAGTAGAGCATCGCGGGCCTTGATCATTTGGGCTTCAGTATCGCCCTCAACATTTAATCGAAGTAGAGGTTCGGTATTTGAGGCTCGAACGTTAAACCAGAATTTAGGGCCAGTAAGAGTTATGCCATCTAACTGGTCGACATCAAAACCTTTTCCATCTGGGCCATATTCCGCAAGAATTGCCGCTACCGCAGCTGGAACATCCTTAACCTCGGAATTGATTTCACCACTTGCTACATATCGATTAAATGGTTTTAGTAATGAAGAGAGCGATTTCTTATCGCTAGCTAATTCTGTAAGTGCAAAGAGCGCCGCCAACATGCCGGAATCTGCACGCCAAAAATCTGAGAAGTAGAAGTGGCCAGAATGTTCGCCACCGAAAATCGCATCGCTATCGGCCATCATCTTTTTGATAAATGAGTGACCTACTCTGGAACGCAATGGCTTACCGCCATTTTCTTCAATTATTTCTGGAACTGCTCTGGATGAAATTAAGTTATAAATTATTGTTGAGCCAGGCTTGCGCTTTAATTCTCGAACTGCAATAAGAGCAGTTAGAGCCGATGGATTTACCAACTCGCCTTTCTCGTCGATTAAAAAACACCGATCAGCATCACCATCAAAAGCCAATCCGATATCAGCTTTCTCTTTCAAAACTCGCTTCTGGAGATCCACTAAGTTCTTAGGATCAATTGGATTTGCTTCATGGTTTGGAAAATTGCCATCTAACTCAAAATACATCGGGATTACATCAACATTTAACTTAGACATAACTGCAGGCGCGGTATGTCCAGCCATACCATTTCCGGCATCGATAACAACTTTTAATTTACGTTGCGGCCGATTTGAGTCTTGCATTTCAGGAAATAGTGAAAGTAGAAAATCTACGTATTCATTTAACAAATCACGATTACTTTCAATGCCAACTGGGCGATTAGTGATAGGAAGTCCTTCGAGTATTAATTGCTTGATTCGACGTAAACCTGAATCCTGCCCAATTGGGACTGCCCCGCTTTTGCAGAGTTTCATACCGTTATAAGCCGCTGGATTATGACTTGCGGTAAACATCGCACCGGGCATATTTAATTTTCCTGCAGCAAAATAGAGCATGTCTGTTGAAGCTAATCCAATTCGGATTACATCCATTCCCTGCGATGTTGCGCCATCAGAGAAAGCATCAGCAAGTGTTGGAGATGAAGGACGCATATCTTCGCCAATAATTATTGTTGAAGGTTCGCGCTCTTCTTGCAGGAATCTTGCATATGCCCCACCAAGTGCGAAAGCAAAGTCCGGAGTTAACTGACTTTCAACCAAGCCTCTAACGTCATAGGCCTTGATGATTGAATCTAAGAAATCAGCGGTTAACCCTTTAGACATGGAGTTAATCTAACTTAAATTCTTAATTAGGAATTGCTCGAAGGTGGCCTCTTCGCCCAATCTCAAGCGGAGGAACTTCAATTCCCGTTGGAGGTGGAAGAGATCTTGAACCAACTTCACGAACCGCATCAGCTATCGCCATCAAATCATCATTTGTTGGACCCGATGCGACGGACTCTGGTTCTGGCTTAATTACTGTCCAACCAACTGGCGCGCTCATCCGCAAACTATGTTGATCGCAGAGATCGTATGCATGTGGTTCGGAAAATGTAGCAAGTGGTCCAAGAACTGCAGTTGAATCTGCATAAATATAGGTAAGAGTTTTTGTTGCTAAATGGCGGCACCCAACGCGAGAGCACAAGCGACCTGTGCGAGGTTGAGGGCGTGTCATAAGTAAGAGGCTATCGCGCAACTACCGCAAATGTTGGGATTTACTCGCGTGTAATAACGCTTGCGTCAACGTTTGGGATTGCTGTGCTCTCTATTTGCGCACCAGCCACCAATGGTAAAAAGCTAACTCCGGTTTTCTCTGCGAAAATTGCACCCGCATAAACCTGGTTATTTGAAGTTCTAAATTCGACGGACTTAATCCCCGACTTTGGACGCCAACTTGCATAGCTATTGCCCCTAATAGTCTTACTCTGAATTTTATTATTCTTATCGGTCCATCTGATATCTACCTCAAAATTACTTCCCTGGAATAAAACATCTGGTCGCAAGCCACCCATATGAATAGTTAAATCTTTCAATTCTGGGACTGCACTTGACCAAGCAAATTCTTCGACACCGTTGAAGACCCCAGAACTCTTTACGCCAGCAACTATTGGCTGATCAGAAGTAAGGAGAAGGGCAAAGTTTCTAGATTTAATAACTGGTTTGAAAGAGATATCGGTAACTTTTCCAGCATCTGCATTTATATCCTCCAAGCCAATTGGCGCAAACGAGCCATCGCTAGAAATCAATTTTGCTCGAATATTTGCAGCAACTTTTCCTGGAACCAAAATTCGTAGAGTTTGATTTGGCTTTCGAGCTTTAAGTGCGACATTGCTTATAGTTGGAATAATAATGCGATTAGAAGGATCGGCTCCTTGTGCGACAAAATCTGCGCCAAGTTGGACCAAACCACGAACGCGCTCATCATGCATATAAGTAGTAACGCGTCCAGATCTAGTAATGGCATGAACCACAACTGAATTTTCGCCAGGGGCCAATGTATCTAAATAAATTCGCTTACTAGAATTCTTAGAAATACGCTTTGAGATAACTGGCGAAACAGAATTTGAGCTATAAACAAATAAGTCCACAACGGAAGTGCTCAAACCACTATTTACAATCTCTAGTGATGCCCGGCTAGTTACCGAACCAGATCCACCGACGAACCATTGGTCCCCACTGCTAATCGAGCAAATTGCGGTGGCAAGAGATCGAGACTTGCCTCTGGTTACATTTATAGAAGTTTCGCTATTACCATCTACTAATAACGGTTTATTAGATAGGTAATAGGTTGTTTTTGCCTTACTCAATCTATTTTTCTTAGTCGGAATTTGGCGAACCAAGACTTTTGAAGAAGGTAGAACTGAAGTTGAAGCACCACCACCAAGATTCGCTGGGCAAACAGTTGCAGGGTAAGCCTTAATCGTTGAAGTCCCAGTTGTATGTGGATTAACAAATGCTGCTGCTAGTAATGCAATAATAAGAAAAACAATCGCTGCACTTACTTTCTTATCTATATTCTTGATTGAATTATTAATTGAATTCTTCATGCAAGCTCCTCAACTGGAACTTCGCGACGCCGACGGCCTGCAGGAAGCGATAAGACAATAACGGTTAGTAAGGCAATTAATTGGGCGGAAATAAGAGCTCGATGTTTGGTTCCATCGTGAAGCAGAGTAATTTGCCCCGCCTCTTTCAACTCAAAAATAGGCAGACCTAATTGAGATTCTGAAACCTTAACTTGATTTCCATTTACTAAAAGTTTCCATCCAGTATCGAATTTTTCAGCAAGTGAAATTGTTCCTGGAGTTTGGAGCTCTGCGATTGCTCCCACCTTTGTCGAATTAATCGGTGTGATTGCACCACTAGCGTCGAGAATTGATACTCGAGTTCTGCTCCCGACAACTTGCCAGATAATTCCGGAGTTAGTGACTGAGCTTCGGGTGAAGCCACCGATCCCATCAACTGTTCTAACTACGCCTTGATCAACTGGATTTTTTAAGAATAAATACTGAACGCCATAGGCGCCCAATATCTTGCTGGAAGTTAAGCCAGAGCCACTTATTAAATCGATAATCGCATTTCTAACTGGGGTTGGAGTTGCCACGGCAACATCAGCATCGCCAATTTCTAAATCAGAGCCTCGACTTATGAAGTAGTTCAATTCATCGCCAGTGCGACCAATTACTAGCGTCTTAGGACGTCCAGGAGTATCGCTTAGTGAAGAGATAAAAGCCGGAACTACTTCATTCTTCCCACTTGCTACTAGTGAATTTGCGCCGCCGGTTAGCGCCCAGGCGCTTGTGAAAGTTATAGAGAAGATAGCGATTGCAACTGTTACGACTGATAACAAATGACCGTAACCAACTCTAGAATTTCGCAAATTTGGAATCAAATCACTGGCAATTTGCAGAATTGGAATCAAAATAATTAATTCAATAAATACAAATAAAGTTCCAGTCCAGACGGTTCCACTACTTCCATGACCAACCACTGTGATCTGCGAAAGAATAATTGCAATTGTTAATAGCGAAATACCTATTGCGCTTTGTAGTGAATAGCGCCCGCTTAAAGTTATCGCAATTAGAAAGATGAGAAATGGCGAGAGAATCCAACCCGGAACCCCTGAAAGCCCACCGGGATTGAAGGTAAGAATATTAATAAGAGATCCGCCCGAAAGTGGCAGCCCTGGATCTTGGAGTATTTGCGTAGGGTGCAAAATTACTGAAGTCGACCAAGGCGCATTTAACAACCCTGGAATTAAGAAGAAAGCTGTAATTCTCTTAATTCGAGCTAAATCTGCAACCATTAAAAAGGTTATTGGCTTGCTCTCTTTTATTTCAAAACGACGCTTATAAAGTTCGGAGATAAACAAAATTCCAAAGAGCCCGCTCCAAATAATCAAAAAGAGCGCAGAGAAAGCGGAGATAAATGCGGCAAGCAGAATTAGCGCATATGTGCGCCGCCAAGTTAGAGCTTCGAAATTTATAGATTTCGGAAGAACACTTAGAAAGCTTGGTGCAAGTAATGCAACAACTAATGTGCCGAGGCGTCCTTGATTTATGCTGGTCCAGATTACTGGTGATGCTGCATATAAAACGCCACCTATAACTGCGAGCCGAATACTTACGCCCACACGTTTTGCACTTCGGTACACAGCGAAAAATGCCAGGGTTGGAACTAGCAAGAAGAAGATAGTTAGAAATAGCCAAACTTTTCCAAAAGTAATTGCTGATGCACCAGCCAATATCGCAACCCAAGGTGGTGTCGATGCCGCAGATCCCATTCCAACTAAGTGCCACGATTCACTGTATTTCGCGATTAAATCCATAGCTCCACTTGTTGGTGTTGCAAGTGCGCCACCAGTAATGCTTCCGAATCTATTTCGAGAAGCGATTATTGAAATGAGAAATGTTGAAGCAAGTCCAATTAAAAGTGGACGGTTCTTTAGTGACTGCCAATTTGATTTACGAGGTTTAATTACTAAGTCTTGATCATCAAAACTCGCATCAATTACTCCAATATCGGAATATGACATTGGATCATCAGGATTTTCATCTTCAAGATCTGCTTTGAAGAATCTCCCAAGTGAATAACGAGCCTGCTCTAGTGCCAAGCGAATTTGACTGCCTGGGGGTGGAATAAATTGTCTGATAATTCTGGGAGATAACAGGCGCTTTTGCTTACGTAATTTTCGGGCCAACAATAAATCTCTTGGTTTAATAATTAAAAGTCCAACGGCTGCAATTTCATCAGCTGCATAACCAGGAAGTTTGGCAAATAAGAATCCAATTGCGCGAATTGCAGCGCTACCAATAATTTGAATTGCAATCCATGGCAAAAGCCACCATGAAGCATTTGCTAATAAAACGTATGCAGCATTCTTTCTATCTAAAAGCCGAGGTCGGTGCAGAAATGCTTCCTCAACGTCAACGCTACGACGCTCTGATGCCGATGCTTCGGCGTGATAAACAAGTGCTTCTGGCGCAGTCATCACTGAAAAACCAGCAACACGTGCCCGCCATCCCAAATCCACATCATCTCTAA
>WLIM01000022.1 GCA_009702205.1 Actinomycetota bacterium
AACCGAAGAGACAGCGCTCTTTAGTTTCATAGGGCTCCTATAAATATTGGCCCCCCTTGCAAGGGGACGCGGGTGGTTTAGAGTAACTCGTCGGCTAAGTTTTTTGAACTACTTTTTGCCGAAATAAATGCCGACAATTTCAGGGTCTACGGCCAATTGACGACCGTCACCTTCATGTCGGTTCTTGCCCATATCCAGCACGTAGCCATAGGTTGAGATTTCAAGGGCGCGGCGGGCATTCTGCTCGACCATGAGGATAGTGACGCCACTTTGATTAATGCTCACTAGCTCTTCAAATAATTGATCAACAAGTGCCGGGGCTAATCCAGCAGAAGGCTCGTCCAACAAAAGTAGTTCTGGATAAGACATGAGCGCCCTAGCTAGCGCCAACATTTGTCGTTGCCCGCCCGAGAGCGAACCAGCACGTTCTTTATGTCGTGGTGCTAAATCTGGATATCTCTTAAACATTTCAGCCTTGCGAGTTTCAAGATCGCGTCCTTCGCCATGAATAAATCCGACATCTAAATTCTCTTCAATTGTCAGCGCTGGAAAGATGTTTTCAATCTGTGGAACGTAACCAATACCTACATTTACTAATTTATGTGGCTTGATAGCTTTAACATCTACTTGGCCATTCTTTCCATTGAGAGTTATCTCGCCTTGCGTGACCTTTGCAATTTGATAAATAGATTTCAAAATTGTTGATTTACCTGCGCCGTTTGGTCCAACAATTGTGACGATGGAATTTGCAGGAACATTAATATTTACACCGTTAAGGATTTTTACATCACCGTATCCAGCATGAACATCTTTTAATTGAAATAGTGGTTGGCTCATTATGAATTTCGCTTTCTTGAACCTAAGTAAGCATCGACAACTACATCATTGTCGTAAATTGAACCTGGTAGGCCAGATGCGATTACTTGCCCTTGAGCCATAACAACAACCTTGTCTGAAATATTCATAACGGTTTCAAGATCGTGTTCAACTAAGAGAAAACTTAAACTGTGCTTTGCGCGAATTGTATTTAACACTGTCAATAAACGTTCAACTAGAGCTGGATTTACGCCAGCAAATGGTTCATCTAGCAACATAATTTTTGGATCAGCCATCAAACACCTTGATAGATCAAGAAGTTTACGCTGCCCACCAGAGAGAATTCCTGCGAATGAATCTGAAAGGCTCTCAAGCCCCACTTCTTTCAACAAACCGTAGGCTTTTTCCTTTGCTGCCTCTTCATAATCACGGCGAACTTTTGGAGTCATAATGCGCCAAAGTTTTTCCCCTGGATTATTTTGACCAGCAAGAACAATATTTTCTAAGACACTCAGACGCTTAATGATTTTTGCACCCTGAAAAGTTCTAATTAGGCCCAAATGTGCAATTTGGTGTGGTTTTAATTTCTCGATTGAAGTGCCATCTAATTTGATGCTTCCTGAATCTGCAGTTAAAGAACCACTCACTAAGTTGAAGAGTGTTGTTTTTCCTGCGCCGTTAGGGCCAATTACAGATGTAATAGTGCCGCGCTCAACAGTTAGAGAAGCGCCATTTACCGCTTTTAACCCACCGAATGCGATGGATACGTTTTCAACTTCGAGAATATTGTTCGTACTCATTGTTCGAGCACCATCTCTTCGCGCTTTCCAAATACCCCTTGTGGGCGCTTGATCATCAAAATGATTAATACCAATCCGATAATTATTACTCGAAGGTATGCGCGCTCTGATGATGAGAACCAGGTAAATGGTGGGAACTCAAAGAATCTTGTTCCGGCATAAAGGAAACCGAAGAATAGAGCGCCTACTGGAACACCTTTGACTCTTGTAGCGCCACCCATAATCAAAATCATCCAAGCATAGAAAGTAACGATGGTTTGGAAATCTTCGGGCGCAAGAATTGAGAATTGAAGACTCCAGAAAACGCCAGCAATTCCAGCTATTACAGATCCAAAAATAAGTGCTTGCAAGCGGAACATAAATACATTCTTTCCAAGTGCTGATGGCACGTGGTCATCTTCACGAGTAGCGCGCAATACGCGGGCCCAACTTGTCATCTGGGTCCGTGAAACAAATAGAAGTAGTAAGCCTGCAACAATCCAGACAATTAATAGCATTGCAAAGTCACGGTTTACAACATCACCAAGAATTGGTGAGAGCAGATCCTGTACTTTTGTTAGTACTGGTTCAAATGTTTTTGTATAACTTGTGAAAGCACCAGTCTTGCTCGGTATCGCAAGCGAGCCGCGAGTTCCACCTGTGAAGTTATCTGAGTTTTGAATTACATATCGAACAATTTCAGAGAAGGCGATACTTACGATTGCGAAATAATCTCCGCGCAATCGAATCGTAGTTAAACCTAATAACGCGCCACCAAATGCAGCAACGACAACTCCCGCAAATGCTGCTAGATATAGATTCCAGCCATAAGTAATTACTAAAATCGCAACGCTATAAGCAGAGAGCGCCATCATTCCAACGTGACCAAAATTCATCATTCCGCCGAGCCCATATTGAACTTGAAGACCAAGAGCAAAGATGCAGTAAATACCTGCCATAACTAATACGAAAACCCAGAAGCCGGGTTGTAGAAATGCCTCCATTTAGATGCTCCTCGCTTTATATCCGAGTAAGCCCTCTGGTTTAACAAGTAAGACAAGAGCGAGAGTCGCGAATGCGACTACTGGCTTGTAAGAACTTGGTACACCACCAAAGAAAATGCTCCATGTAGAAAGTTCCATAACTAATCCAAGTACAAAACCACCTAGAAGTGCGCCGTAAGCATCACCAATGGTTCCAAGGACTACCGCAGCAAAGATTGGAAGTAGCAACATCCATCCCATAGTGCTTTCAAAACTTCCTTGAACCATTCCTTGGAATACGCCAGCAAGCCCTGTTAACAATCCACTGATTAACCAGGTAGCCAAAATAATTCGATCTACATTAACTCCTGCTACTGAAGCTAGTGACGGGTTGTCAGAGAAAGCGCGCATGCCTTTACCGATTGGGCTTTTAGCAATCAGAAGTCCCAAACCGATGATTGTTGCTGAAGCAAATATAAGAACTACAAGTTGCGCTTGGGCGATTTGGGCACCGAGGAATTGATAGGTCTTAACTTGATCTACATTAAATTTACGACTGCCAACTCCAAAAATAATCAAGATTAATTGGCGAACAATTAGTGAAACGCCTGTTGCTACAAGAAAGAGTGAGAGTGTTCCGGCTTTGCTCTTACGCAATCCGCGCCAAATCGTGAACTCTAAGGCAACACTTATCGCTGCGATTGTTAGCATCGCGACAAAGATTGCAACTACAAATGGAACATGACGATCAACGCTTAAGAAAACCGTTACGAATGCGCCAAGGGTAAGAAAATCTCCCGCTGCAAAGTTAACAAGTTTCAATACGCCGTAGACGATTGAAACACCAACCGCTGCGATAGCTAAAATTGAACCTGTAACTAAGCCGTTGAACAGCAGTTGAATAAAATCAGCCATCTATTCTCTCCATTCGAGGAACTTTATAGCCGAACCCCCGAAAAATGAAGCACGTGTGAGAGATTACATAGCTCTAATTTGAAGCTGCTGAGCCAAGTGTTACGTTGAAAGTCTTAGATCCACCGCTTGGCAGGGTCACAACTACGGCGACTTTATCGCCAGGTGCGTGCGAACGAATCCGGACAATCGCTGATACATAATCATTAATGCGAACCCCATCGATTGAAGTAACGATTGAACCAACTGGTATTCCAGCTTTCTCTGCAGCATCACCGGATGTCAGGCTTGAAATCTTTGCACCTTTGCCAGCGGTAAAGCTTTGATCAAAGAAGACGCCAAGAACTGGCCTTGTAGCTTTACCAGTATCAATAATTTCATTCATGATACGAAGTGCCTGATTAATAGGTATCGCAAAACCAAGACCGATCGATCCGCTCTGTCCTGTTGCAGAACCAAGAGTTGCGGTTGCGGCATTAATACCAATCATTCGGCCGATTGAATCTGTAAGTGGGCCTCCTGAATTTCCTGGATTAATAGCAGCATCGGTTTGAATCGCATCTACATATGACTGAGTGCTTGTAGCACTTGCGCCACTAGTTACAACTGCGCGATTTAGCGATGAAACAATTCCACTTGTAACTGTGTGATCAAGACCAAGTGGTGAACCAAATGCGATTACTTGATCTCCAATTTTTAAAGTAGAGGAATCCCCTATTGAAATTGTTGGTTGATTGCCTTTAACAATCTTTAGAACTGCAAGATCATAATTAGCTTCACGTCCAACAATTGTTGCTGGAACTGAATCTCCGTTATCTAGCTCTACTGAAATAGTTCCACTTCCACTAGCAGCGCCTTCAATTACGTGATTGTTTGTTACAACGTAGCTATAAGTTGAAGTTGTTCTGAAAATTGAACCGGATCCAGTTCCGCCACCAGAAGGTGTGGTCACATTTATTGTTACAACGCTAGGTGAAATTTTTGTAACGATGGAATTTAAACTTCCGGCAGTGCCGGCTGGTGCGCCAAGAGTTACTGCAGTCCTTGAAGCAGAGCATGAATTATTAACTGCGGCATAAACAGCTTGGGTTTTCTTGTCGACACAAGCATTTACGACTGAAGTGCTAAAGACTCCGGCAGCAGTTGCAACGCCCCCGACAGCAGTAACGCCCAGAAGAAAGCCAGCAAGAACTTTAGAGGTTGTGTGAGTCATTAGATTTTTCATGTCCATACCTTAGATTCTCGATCCTTAATAGATAATTGGGAAAAGTTTAAGAATTTCTGTGAATTTACTTATCGCTGCGCTCATCAGATATTTGCATATTTCGCATAGCCGGAACAGCCAGCATTCCCAAAATAAAGATTGCACTGAAAATTGCTAGACCGTAAAGAGTTTTTGAAAGTCCGATTGCAATTGATAGTGGCCCTGCAATTGCGAGCCCAACTGGACGCAAAAGCATTGTTCCCATGGCATCAAATGAAGAGACTCTAGATAGCGCTTCTCTTGGAACTTCTCTTGCCATTGCAGTTGACCAAATCGTGGTCCACAAATCAATTGTCATTCCCCAGAGCAGTGCACAAAAGGCAATGAACCAGATTGATTGTGGCTTGGCCATGGACCACATGTATAGAGATATCGAAAAACTAATTAATAATAAGAAGCGAAGTGGATATTTTAATTTAATCTTGATTCCAATTAGTGAACCAATAATTAGACCTATGCCTTCAAATGTTAAAACTAGTGACCAAGATTTTGCACCGTTAAACTCTTTAAGTGCAATTAACGGCCCGAGAACATTTTCACCAGCAGCCCAAGCCAAGATTATGAATGAAAATCCAAATACTCCGATAACGATCCAACGGTAAGAGGTAAATATCTTCCAACCGTGAATCAGATCATCAAGCATTGTGTTCTCGCTCTTACTATTAGCGGGTGCAACATGTCTGAAGCTAAATAGAAGTGTGCCACCAACTACGAAGGTGGCCGCGTCAATTCCAAGTGCCCAGGTACTACCCCAACCAGCAACAATAATTCCGCCAACTGCGGCGCCCAAAATAATGGCGCCATTTGAGAAGAAGTTATTAACAGCATTTGTTTTTTGTAGATGTTCATCAGGAACCAAAGCTGGTAAAACTCCAGACATTGCAGGCCAGAAGATTCCCCACATCAAGCCAAAGTTAATATTCACTAATAGAAGAACTATTACTGGCACTTTCCCCGTAGCAAAATATGCGACCTGAACAAAGAGGCCACTCGCAGCTACTAAATCGGCGAAAGCAACTGCTTTTATTCGCCCAAATTTATCGGCGAGCACACCACCGAATGGACTCATTACAAGCATTGCGACAGTAGTAGACCCGAGTACCAAACCTAAAAGATTGGCATCACCGTTTGGAAGATGAAAGATTCCAAAGGCAAGTGCGATTGGCGACATTCCATTTCCGAAATTGCTAATGAAGCGCGCAAAATAAAAGCGCTTGATATAGCGATATCCAAATAGTTCAGCAAAACTCACACACTCATGATACTTGTAGTTATGAAAATATGATTTGTTCTCCTGCTTTATATCGCGCAGCAGGCGCTCCGCTTAAAATATGCACGCCGCCTTTGCCATGGACCTGCCATCTATTTTCAATAATTGAAGTTTCAGGATCAAGGCCAGTTACCAAAGCTGTATCTTCATCAATCCCAATTATTATTGTTCCATCTGGCGCCTTCATAACTATTTTTGCGGCACTATCTGGAATCCAACCAAAGAATTTGTTGTAGTGCGGAATAGGACGCAAATTAGGAATCAGATTTAGCCCAGGGATTCCTACACTTTTCATTTTGAAAAAATTTGGTACATCGCTGCTTAAAGCCATAGCGCCGGCGCTGCACCCGGCAAGTGCGGCACCTTGCCTCCAATTACTTTCAATCTCTTCCCAAAGTGGAGTTCCATACAAAGTAGTTGCCAAATATCCAGGATCGCCACCAGAAAAATAGATAAGTCCTGCGCTTTTAATTTTTGAAATGTATTCGTTATTAAAAGCATCTTCTCGTTTAAATATCGGTAAGAATTCTTGGAGCGCTCCGATTCGCCTTGCTTGCTCGGCACCAAGAGATTCCCAGTATTCCAATCTCTCTTTACTCTCTTGCCCTGCTGCTGTTGGAATTTGTAAGTATCTATTTGGTTTTCCATTGGATATTCCGGATTCCAAAAGTGATCTTTCTAAGTCTTGCATCACTGGTAAATACTCACCAGATCCCACAAGTGCTAAAGCTCCAACTTTTGCCATGTGGTTACTTTATCTGCAGAGTTTCAAATACTTTTTAGATAGGATTCGCGTTATGCGTAAATGGGCCCGAAAGATTGCCGTGGCTCTATCTATTGGGATTGTATTAACCTCGGGAAGCTTCCACTTCTTTAGTAAGGCTGCCTCAAACGCGATTCCACGATCAAAAGTCTTACAGGGCGCCAAACAATCTAAAAATGGCGATACAAATATTTTGTTACTGGGCTTAGATAGCCGACGTGACAATGATGGCAATCCACTTCCACTTAAGTTAACTAAATTACTTCATGTTGGTCCCGCCTCAATTGGTGGCTATAACACCAACACAATGATTTTGATTCATCTGCCGGCCAACGGCAAGAAGGCAGTTGCAATTTCGATACCTCGTGATGATTATGTGAATGTTCCAGGATACGGAATGAAGAAGATTAAAGAGGCATACGGATATGCAAAATATGCCGAAGATTCTCGGTTATATAAAGAAGGTATAAAACAACCAGCGCGTGAACATCTTGCCCGCGATGCTGGAAGAGCAGCAGCAATTGCAACTGTTTCACAATTCTTAGATGTTCCAATTGATCACTTTGCAGAAGTTAACTTGCTTGGTTTTTATGATTTAGCGAATGCACTTGGTGGAATTCAAGTTTGTTTGAATAGGGCTGTAAATGACAGCAGATATTCCGGCGCGGTCTTCCCTGCTGGACTTCAAACTATTTCAGGTGTCGATGCTCTCAAATTCGTTCGCCAACGCCACGGTCTACCCAATGGTGATTTAGATCGTACGCATCGCCAGCAAGCTTTTATTACTGGAGTAATTACTAAATTTAGAACCCAAGGAATTTTTAGTGACATTGGAAAGCTTTCTGCGCTCTTAAATGTTGCCAAGAAAGATGTAGTTATCGACTCTGGCTTTGACATTCTTGGTTTCTTGCCTCAAGCAAAGGCGCTGACTGGGGGAAACATTAAGTTCCATACTCTCCCAATTGAAGGTTATGTAATGCGCAATGGTCAAAGCGTTAACCTTGTCGATGAGATTAAAGTCCGTAAATTTGTCCAAGATCTTTTTAGTCCTAAGAAAACAGATTCAACACCTTCACCTAAGCCAACTAAGATTAATTACGCTAATTTGGCTAATGGCAAAGCAGTTGATGGCAGCAAAATTCCTTGCGTTAACTAAGTAGAACTGAGGCAATATGTTTGCAGTTTTCGCTGTTCTAATTGGCGTTGTTGTGGCAATTCAATCCCGAATAAATGGCCAATTATCAGTGGATCTAAATAATGGTCTCGCTGCTGCTTTAATCTCTTTCCTAACTGGTTGGAGTTTGGTAACTATTTTGGTATTTGGTTTCAAGCGTGAACGAGTCGCTCTTTTTAGAATATTCACTGCAATTAAAAGCAGGGAATTAGTAACTTGGGAAGTAATGGGTGGGATTCTCGGTGGCTTCTTTGTAGCGGCTCAGAGCGCAGTTGTTCCACAAATTGGCGTTGCACTCTTCACAATAAGTGTTGTGGCTGGACAGACTGTTTCATCTTTATTGGTTGATAAGGCTGGCATAACTCCGAGTGGAAAACAGAAAATAACCAAACCTCGAATTCTTGGAGCAATTACAACTTTGATTGCCGTCGCAATTGCAGTGTTCCCTGATCTGACAAATTCCGAGTTTAGATTTCTGCCACTTACATTCGCACTGATTGTTGGTGTCTTTGCCTCAATTCAGCAAGGCATGAATGGCCGAGTTAATGTTGTTGCTGGTCGCCCACTTGCAACTGCTTGGCTTAACTTTGCAAGCGGAACTCTTGTAGTAGTTATTGCTCTAACAATTAATCTGCTATCTGGCGCAACGATTGGAAACTTTCCAAGTAATTTCTGGGTTTATACCGGCGGAACTGCTGGCCTAATTTTTGTTGCGGTCTCCGCATTTATTATTAAACATTTGGGAGTTTTAAATTTTGTAATTCTAAATATCGCTGGCCAACTAATTGGAGCAGTGTTAATTGATTGGATTTTCCCTGCTAAAGCTGGCTCGCTTAACGGCTATTTAATCTTTGGAACATTTATGACGATTGCATCAATCGCAGTTTCACGCTTGTATGAAGCAAGGAAAGCTAAGGCTTAGTCGTCGTCTCCACCTTCATGCTCGCCGCGTTCTCCGCCTTCATGTTCTCCGCCTTCGCCGCCACCTGAAATGGTTGGCTTAGAAATTTTTGGTGCTGGAGATTTCTTTGGTGCTGGAGATTTAACTTTAGTAACGCTCTTTGACTTTGTAGGCGTTGCAGCTGGCACAGGTGTATTTGGTGTTGATGGTTTTGGTGTTGAGACCACAGGCGCGGTTGGAGCGTTATTTGCTGGCTTAAGTTCTGCGTAAGCAACACCAGCAGCTATCGCTAGTCCGACTCCTATAAGTGCGATCTGTGATTTCATATAAAAAGTATCCTTTATTTACTCGAGCAAGTCGAGAATAGAAGCTGAGAATTTACGATGAATAAATTATTTTGAGCGGGGCTTAGCTTTGCCAACGTTCTTCTTAGGTCCAGCCTTTTTAAATGTTCCCTTTGGAAGTGGCGCTTTCTTAGCCGGAGCTTTCTTGGCAAACTTCTTTGGACCAGATGCTTTCTTAAAAGCAGGACGCTTACCTTCATACTTATCAGTGCGCTCTACTTGTTCAGAATCTGCGCGCCAAGTTGAAGTGGCTGGTCTGGAATCTGATTTGTAACTCTTCTTTACTGGGCGATCAGATTTAACAAACTTTGATGGCTTTGGAGAATTAAAACGATCTACCTTTGCTGGACGATCTGATTTCTCAAAACGTTCTGCTTTTGGATGGCGATCTGCTCTAAATGTTCGTTCTGGCTTTCCACGCTTTTCAAATTTATCACTTCGCTCTGTGCGAATTGGGCGATCTTCGCGCGCGGGACGATCGGTACGAACAGGACGATCGGTACGAGCTGGACGATCTTCATATTTAGGTTTTGCTGGAGCTGCGCCACGGAAAGAGCGAACGGGTTTTTCACTTTCGCTATCGCCAACGCGACCGCCACCTTCGCTGCGCTTTTTAAAGTTACCAGAATGTCCACGACGGAACCCGCCGCGATCTCCACGATCTCTGCTTCCGCGATCATTGCGTCCTGGTTTTTCGGCCTCAACAATTACCGGAATTCCTGAAGGTTCTTGTGCACCAGTCACGCGAACAAGTTCAGGATCAGAAGGGCGAACGTAAACTTCATTTAGCTTAACTTTTGCTTGGTTAGTAATTCCAAAAATTCCACGCTTCTGCTTATGGGTAGCAAGAGTTACAACTACACCTGTAGCACCTGCGCGTGCAGTTCTACCAGCGCGGTGCAAATAATCTTTGTGATCTGCAGGAGCATCCACATGGACTACAAGTGAAACATCATCAACGTGGATACCGCGAGCAGCAACATCTGTTGCTACAAGCGCTGAAGCACGGCCATCTTTAAATGCTGCAAGTACGCGTGTGCGTTGGCCTTGCGATTTTCCACCGTGAAGAACTCCAACTGGAACGCCAGAGCGAAGCATCTTTTCAGCAAGTTTATCTGCGCCATGTTTTGTTCGTACGAAGAAAATTGTGCGACCTTCGCGTGCAGCAATTTGAGTTGCTACCAAATCTTTATGTCCTTGATCCATGATTAAAACGTGGTGCAACATATCTGCCGCACGAGATTTCTCATTCTCAAGAGAGTGAGTAATTGGATCTTTTAGGAAGCGTTTAACAAGTGAGTCAACATCGCGATCAAGTGTTGCTGAGAAAAGAAGACGCTGTCCATCATCTTTTGTTTGACCCAAAATATCTTTAACAACAGGAAGGAAGCCCATGTCAGCCATTTGATCGGCTTCATCTAGAACTGTAATTACTACATCATCTAGAACAACATGTTTCTTCTCAATTAAATCTATTAGGCGACCTGGTGTTGCAACTAAAATAGTTACACCAGAACGTAGCGCTTTAATTTGGCCAACATAAGAAAGTCCACCAGCAACAACTTGAGTGCTTAAGCCAACTTTGCGTGAAAGCGGACCAACTACATCAGAAATTTGAACTGCAAGTTCGCGAGTTGGTGAGAGAATCAAACCAAGTGGGCGATGTGGCTTTGCGGTGCGACCTTGTAAGCGTGTCAACATTGCAAGACCAAAAGCTAAAGTTTTTCCAGATCCTGTCTGTCCACGACCTAAAACATCGCGACCTTTAATTGCATCAGGAAGTGTTGCGCTTTGAATTGGGAAAGGTGAAGTGATTCCTTGTGCATCCAGGGCTTCTACGAGCGCAGGAGCAATACCTAAATCTTTAAATGACATAAAAATACCAATCGAGACATCAAGCGTGTCTCGTGGTGC
>WLIM01000023.1 GCA_009702205.1 Actinomycetota bacterium
AACATAACCGCTGGTTCACGCTCAATTCATGCGTATCGCACGAAATCTGCGGGTGTAGCTCAATGGTAGAGCCCCAGCCTTCCAAGCTGGCCATGCCGGTTCGATCCCGGTCACCCGCTCCATATATAGAACTGCGAAGTTAGAAAATTCAGGCTACTTGGATGTACGCCGTCCCAGTAATTAGAAAAGCATTTGCGGTTACGCCAGCGGACCATCCTCCACCATCAATTACTGAAACGTTTAAATTAGAAACTGAATCTCCAACACTTATTGTTCCCTCGTGGATGAAAGAAAAGTTATAAGTCTTAACATAAAAAGCATCTGAAACTAAACCGATTCCATAGTGGGTCGAATATTCGATAGTTGAGCTCGTTCCAATAATTGAAACCTTTGAACCAACTGCGTTGCCTCCAAAGCCCAATTTATTTTCAGAGCCAGTTAAAACAATCGTAAATCTATATTTTGTATTTGGCTGCAGATTTCCAAATGAATTACTGAAAGTTTGAGCGGGAATTGCGGATGACAAACTCCAATTGTCGCCACCAAGTACACCTGTTAATTGAAAGCTTGTAACAACATTTGATCCTGCGGGACCAGTTGGTCCTGTATTGCCAATCGAACCTGTTGCACCGCGCTCGCCAGTTGTTCCGGTTCCGGTATTGCCAGTGTTTCCTATTGGACCTTGTGCACCTGTTGATCCCGGTGTTCCTGTTGGTCCTGCGGGACCAGTTGCACCAGTAGGACCTGTTGCACCAGTGCTACCGGCACCGGATGAACCCGCTGCACCTGTCGCACCAGTAGGCCCAGGAATTCCTTGTGAACCATCTGATCCATTTGAAGAACTTCCTTTCGCACCAACTGCGCCGTTAGTTCCGTTTGTCCCATTTGTTCCTGCTACACCTTTCAATGAAATAGCAGTTGGCCATTTACCTTTTGTTTTCGGGCCATAAATATTCATTGTGTTTGTGTCTATGTAAAAATCACCATCAATGCCTGTTGTTGATTTAGGTGCACCTTTGCCATTTAGCAAAGTGTTAATTCCAGGTGTTATTACACGGCCTGCTTTGGAGATCGTTATTTTCTTCAAGGTATTTGCGTTGGCACTTGCATCAGAAAATGTGCCAAAAATTAGAAGTGTGGCAATTACGGATGCCAAAGGTTTTATCGATTTCAGGGAATTCATGTCGGGCCACTTTTCCGGGCCTATTTGCCCCTTGGATAGGAGCGATGTATTAATCAGGATGGGCGCAATACGGCGTCGATACAAGGATTTTTGTAAGAGCGACCTCTCATCCCCGCATAAATCCTCGGTGGAGGCCAAAAATTCACAGATTAATTTCAGGTTTATTGATTACTCTCCCCAGCCTAGGGATGTTATCTACGGGTATCTGGAAGTAACCACTTTCGGGACAGGGACAGATCGGAAGTTGCGAAAGTGACTTACGAGATTAGGGAGTAATGAAAATATGAATAAGAAAATTGCAGCCGTTGCACTAGCAACAGCACTCTCATTTGGAACTCTTGCAACCGTTTCAACCGCAAGCGCTGACACCGGACATACAAAAGGTGTTCCGCCTCAAATTTCAACAGTAATTTCAGAATTAGTAACAAAGGGAACTCTTACCCAAGCACAGGCCGATGCAATCACATCAGCTCTTACTGCTCTGGCACCAGCGAAGCCAATGGTTGGCGGAATGGGAATGCCGGGTAAGAATTCTGCGGCGCACCAAGCAGTTGTTACTTCAACACTTGGAATCACAGCAGCAGATCTAGAAGCTGCACGCGTTGCTGGTAAGTCACTTGCAACTCTTGCGGGCGATAAGAAAGCTGCGCTAATTACTGCACTAGTTAATTTCGAGACAACTGAAATTGATGCCGCTGTCACTGCTGGAAAAATGACAGCAGCACAAGCAACAACTGCAAAGGCTGGACTAACTGCTCGAGTAACTGCTCAGGTTGAACAAGTTCCTGGTCCAAAGGTTGGAGCAATGGGTGGCAAGGGTAAAGGCCACGGAAAAGAAAAGAAAAAGGCATAAATAATTTAGCCATTCTCTACCGAATTCACTCGGCTCTCACTAGAAATAGTGGGGGCCGTTTGGCTTTTCTGCCATTATTGGGAAATGAGAATTCACATCGGAAGCGATCATGCAGGTCTTGAATTTAAATCCGTAATCATCAAACACCTAGAGAAAAACGGCCACGTAGTTATTGATCACGGGCCAATTGAATATGACGCTCTAGATGACTATCCGGTTTTCTGTATTCCGGCCGCGCAAGGCGTTGCAGATGACCCTGGATCTCTTGGAATTGTTTTAGGTGGTTCAGGTAATGGCGAACAAATGGCCGCAAATAAAGTTAAGGGAATTCGCGCAGCACTTGTCTGGTCTCTTGAAACTGCAGTTCTTGCGCGTGAACATAACAACGCAAATGTAATTTCAATTGGTGGGCGCATGCACAGCGAAGAATTCTGTTTAGAACTTGTAGATAAATTTATTGCCACACCATTTCCTGGCGACGAGAGACATGTTCGCCGAATTAATTTGATGGCAAAGTATGAAGAGACTGGAAAGATCTAAAGCTTTAAATATTTCAAATCGGTAACGATATGTCCTTTGCCAATTCCTTTTCCTTCAAATCTAGTTAGTGGTCTAAATTCTGGCTTAGGTATTAAGCCACCAGTAAATCTTGGATCATCTTCAAATAAATTCTGCGTCCATTCGGCATAAGGAACCCAATCAGTTGCAATATGGATATGGCCTCCGACTTTTAACTTACGGAAAACTAGGTCCAAGAAATCTTTCTGAACTATTCGGCGCTTCCAATGTTTCTTCTTATGCCAAGGATCTGGGAAGTAAAGATGAATCGCATCTAGGCATTCATCATCCATCCTTTCTTCTAAAACTTTTCGCGCATCTTCATTTATAAGTCTGACATTCGTTAATTCATAATCATCAATCCGCGCTAACAATGATCCAATTCCTGGACGGTGAACTTCTACCGCAAAGAAGCCGGTATCTGGGAAGGTGCGAGCAATCTCGGCTGTGGCCTCTCCCATTCCGGTTCCGATCTCCATTATTACTGCTTTGCTAGATGGAAAGATTTCACTGGGAATTATTTGATGGTCTGGAACTATTCCGAATTTATTCCAGAATTTTTCGGTGGCCTTTGCCTGAGCTTCGGTAATTCGAGTTCCGCGTAGGCGAAATGACCTATTACTCAAGTTGTAAAGGCTGCCCTTTTCCGCCGAACTCATGTGGGTATCTTAGATAAGGAAAGATAAGGTTGGCCCATGCCTGGTTTAAATATTTCAAGATCCGAAGCCCGTGAACGCAGTTCTCATCTATCAGTTACCTCTTATGTGGTGAATATAGATGTCTGCCAAGGAGCCGAAAACTTCATTGCAAAGTCAACCGTCAAGTTCGCGTGCAACAAGCCCGGATATGACACTTTCATTGACGCTGTCGGCAAGGAAATCATTTCTGCCAAGTTAAATGGCAAGGATGTTGATGTTTCAAACTACGACGGCGAGAGCGTATTTCTAAAAGATTTAGCCGCGAATAACGAATTAATTATTGAGATTCTAGGAAATTACTCCAAGACTGGTGAAGGTCTGCAATATTCAGTAGATCCTGCAGACAACGAAGTTTATTTATATTCTCAAGGTGAAACCGCATATATCCGAAAGATGTATCCATGTTTCGATCAACCAGATCTGAAAGCAACTTTTCAATTAACTGTTACTGCGCCCCAACATTGGGAAGTAATCTCCAACTCCCCTGCTAAAACTAAGAGCGCAGTTGAAGGCAGCAAGAAAGTTTGGGAATTTCTACCTACTCCAAGAATTTCTACCTACATCACAGCTTTGATTGCTGGTCCTTATTATCACGTGCATGATGAGTATGTCGGTGAGAAAACTGTTCCACTAGGAATCTACTGCCGCAAATCTTTAGCCGAATCACTTGACCCTGAAGATATTTTCTTAGTTACAAAACAGGGCTTTGCTTACTTTGAAAAAGTATTTGGTCTTGCTTATCCATTTGAAAAATACGATCAAATAGCCGTGGTCGATTTCAACTGGGGTGCTATGGAGAACTCTGGCGCAGTAACTTTCTTAGAAAATCTCTTAGTATTTAGAAGCAAGGTAACAGAGCGCATGTATGACGCCCGCGCAAACACAATTTTGCACGAGATGGCCCATATGTGGTTTGGAAATATGGTCACCATGCAATGGTGGGATGACTTATGGCTAAATGAATCATTTGCTGAATGGTCTTCGCATTTAGCTTCTGCTGAAGGAACACGCTTTGTAAATGCCTGGACTGGCTTCAACTCAGAACGTAAGAACTGGGCTTATCGCCAAGATCAACTCACATCCACTCACCCAATCGTCTCTGACATGGTTGATATCGAGACCGTGAATGCAAACTTTGATGGAATTACATATGCCAAAGGCGCTTCAGTTCTGCAACAACTTGTGGCCCACGTTGGAAGAGATAATTTCATTGCCGGCCTTCAGAAGTATTTTGCGAAGCATGCCTTCAAAAATACGACGCTAGATGATTTGCTAGTCGAACTTAGCGCTACAAGTGGTCGCGATCTTAAACCTTGGGTTTCAACTTGGTTGCAGACTGCTGGCGTAAATACTCTTCGCCCAAAGTTAGAGATTGTAGATAATAAATATTCCAAGATAGAGATCACCCAAGAGGCGCCACTAGTTCCATCTGGTTCCAAGGAACTTCGTCCGCATCGCCTAGCTGTCGGACTTTACGATGTTAAAGGCAATGATGTAGTACTTCGTAAGTCTGTTGAGCTAGATGTTGCTGGCGCACTTACTGAAGTCGTAGAGCTAAAGGGTGAAACGCTCGCCGATTTACTTCTTATCAATGACCGTGATCTTTCATATGCAAAAGTTCGATTGGATGATCGTTCAATTGCAACTCTTAAGTCACATCTTGGAAGTATTTCAGATGGCCTTACTCGGGCAATGTGCTGGGCAGTTTCATGGGATATGTTGCGAGATGCTGAAATTAGCGCGACTGACTTTATCGAGATTGCTCTGGCAGGACTTCCAGGTGAAAGCGATATTACTGTTGTAACAGTTATCGGTAACCAATTAACTACAGCTGTTGAACTTTACGCAAGCCCAGCAAAGCGTGATGCACTTCGTATCAAGGTTGCTGACGCAATTGCTGGAATGTTGGCTTCTGCAAAAGCAGAGAGCGATCACCAACTTCAGTTCGCAAGAATTTTTGCTGGCCTAGCCGCGAATGAATCACACGGAAAACAACTCGCAGCACTCCTAGATGGAAAACTTGCTGGCTTAAAGATTGATGCTGATTTACGTTGGACATTTGTCTTGGCTCTTTGCGAACGTGGGTTATTTACGCGCGCCCAACTAGATGCTGAATTAGAACGAGATAACACCATCAATGGCCAACTTGGTCACGCTACTTGTGTTGCTGCATTCCCTACTACAGAAGCAAAAGCTGCTGCCTGGAACTCGATTACAAAGGAAGAGCTAACAAGTTCCATTCGGGCTTCAATTCACCGCGGCTTCATGCGCTCTGGCCAACGCGATTTATTGGCTTCATATGTAGATCCATATTTCGATTTACTCATAAAGATGTGGGATAGCGCATCATTTGATATCGGAAGTTCCTTCGTTGAACTTTGTTATCCAACTTACATAACAACTCAGGCTACTTTAGATAAGACAATTAATTGGCTCGAGACAACCGGCAAAGATTCACCTGCTGGCTTGCGTCGATTAGTTTCAGAGAGCCGGGATGCACTCTCTCGCGCACTTAAAGCACAAGCTAAAGACGCTTAATTATTTAATACTATTCGATACGAGTAAGTGTCGAACGCTTAGCTTTGCGATCTGCTGTCGAAAGTAATACGACACCAGTGATGACTAAGAAAATTAACGTTGGCGCACCAACAAAATAAAGCAGTCCTTTAAATGTTCCAAGTGGCTCTCCTGGAAGTGAACCATCTTCTTGAGTAATGCGATTTAGAACGCTTGTAAACATATTCATATGAGTATCTTAGGCAACGCCGTGTTCTGCACCAAACGGCCGAAGGTATGAGATCCATCTCGAATCTGGTTTTCCAGTTCCAAGAATTCGCCAAGCTGCGCCCGCAGGTTCGCGCGGAAGAGTCTTTAACTTCCAGCCAATCTCTTTCAAAGTTCGGTCAGCTTTTTGATGATTGCATTTATGACAAGCTGAAACAACATTTTCCCAATTGTGGGCACCACCGCGACTGCGTGGGATTACGTGATCTATTGAGGTCGCAGGTGCTGTGCAATAAACACATCGCCCACCATCACGAGCAAATAGGGCTCGTCTAGAAAGTGGGACAGCATGGCGGTAAGGAATGCGAACAAATTTAACTAATTTGATAACTGCAGGAAGTGTTAGTTCTCCGCCGGAATATCTAAGAACAGTGTCGGAATCTTCAACGGTTGTTGCGCGCTGATTTAAGACGAGGATTAACGCTCGTCTCTCTGATACGACACCTAGTGGCTCGTAGGTGGCGTTCAGTACCAATGTCTGTGGCACTCGAATTGCTCCCTTTTTGTGGTTACTGCTCCAACACGTGGCTCGCGTTGTTGGGTAAATAGTGCCGTAAGGCGGGCGAAAAATCGCGCATTTCTGATGGCTAATCTCGTGAACATAAGGATTATTCTTCGAGCATGACCCTTAGCGACAATGCCCAGAAGATTTATGACTGGTTTATCGGTGCGCCCTTCCACATAATTTTGATCCTTGCCATCGCCCTCATATTCCAGAAAATCGGCGGACGGGCAGTAGCCAAGGCAATCAATCGAATTGCTGAAGCAGATTTTGTTCCTGGACCAAAGCGCGGGATGGAGCGCCAACGCGAACGTGCCAGAACTGCAGGCACCGTTTTACGTTCTGCGCTAAACGGAATGATTTGGTTAATTACTTTAACAATGGTGCTTAGTGAACTTGGTTTTAATCTTGGCCCACTTGTTGCATCTGCAGGTGTAATCGGAGTCGCACTAGGACTTGGTGCCCAAACTCTTGTTCGAGATGTATTGGCCGGAATGTTTATGTTGGTTGAAGATCAATATGGCGTCGGCGATCAAATTGAAACCATGGAAGTTTCGGGATTGGTTGAATCGGTAGGACTGCGTATTACAACAGTTCGATCCCAAGATGGAACTCTTTGGTATTTACGTAATGGCGAAATCTTAAAAGTCGGAAATAAGTCGCAACCTAGAAATAATTAATTATCTGGTTGGTTCTTCATCGAATGAGCTGCATATTGAAAATATGTCCATAACTCTTCTTTAAGTTCTTCTGCCAAATCTAAATTAATAACAGCAGCATGCATACATGCAAGCCAAGCGTCATGTTCCGGAGTTGCAATATGAAATGGTGCATGTCGCATTCGAAGCCTTGGATGTCCACGCTGTTCTGAATATGTCGATGGTCCACCCCAATATTGTTCAAGGAAAAGTGCCAGCCGCTCTTCTGCCCCAGCCAAATCATCTTGTGGATACATTGGTTTTAGAATTGGATTTACTGCCACTTGTTCATAGAAACGCTTTGTCAGTTCTTTGAAAGTCGCTGAACCGCCGGCACGATCGTAAAAAGTCTCTTCACTCATTATTTTGCGTCTTGTCTAACCTTGCTTATCTTGAGAACAAAATATGAAGTAATAACGCACATAAATCCGCTTATATAGAAGGCAGTAGCATAATCTCCAAATTTTGTGTGGAGAACGGCGGCACCAAATGCTGCTGCTGATCCACCAATTTGGTGGGCTGCAAAAACCCAGCCATAAACAACTGGTGTCAGTTGTGGCCCAAGTACTTGGCGACATAAAAGAACTGTTGGTGGAACCGTAGCTACCCAATCAAGCCCATAGAAAATTACGAATACTAGAGTCGATGGATGAACAGTTGCGAAAAGAATTGATGGAAGTAGAAATAGCGAAAGCCCACGGAAGAAGTAATAAACAAAGAGCAGCTTTCTTGGATCGTATCTATCGGTCAACCATCCTGAAAATATTGTTCCAACAACATCGAAGACGCCAACAAGTGCTAGCAAACTTGCCGCAGTAACTTCGCCCATTCCGTGATCATGGGCTGCGGGAATGAAGTGCGTACCGATCAATCCACTGGTTGATAAGCCACAGACAAAGAATGAACCGACTAGAAACCAAAAATCGCGTTTCTTGCTTGCTTCGCGCAAGGTTTGTATAGCTAAACGGCCGGCATTTGTTTTATTCTGTTCTGGTTCAACCCAACCACTTGGCGCGCCAAATGGTTTTACGCCGGCTGAAGATGGTCGCTCTTTTAGGAAGATAAAGATAAGTGGAACCATTACGAAAGCGCCGCAAGCAACAGTAATTGAAACTGATTTCCACCCAACATTTGTCGCTAGGGATGAGAGTCCTGGCAGAAAAATTAATTGTCCGGTCGCAGTAGCAGCAGTAAGAATTCCTACAACAAGTCCGCGCTTTGCAACGAACCAACGGTTAGCAATCGTTGCGGCAAATACAAGTGCCATTGAACCGGTACCGATTCCAACGACTACTCCCCACAAACCAATTAAGTGCCAAGGCTTTGTCATGAAAATTGTTGAAAAAGCGCCAACACCTACTGTTGTTAGTGCTGTCATCACAACTTTGCGGATACCAAAGCGTTCCATTAAGGCTGCGGCAAATGGCGCAGTTAGTCCAAAGAGCAGAATATTTATCGCAACAGCAAGTGAAATGTCATCTCTTGACCAGCTAAAAGCCTCTTCAAGTGGAACTACCAGTACAGATGGCGCCGATCTAAATCCAGCAGTGGCAACAAGCGTTAAGAAAGTTACGGCAGCCGCAAACCAGGCTGGGTGGATGCGACGGACTTTGGTCATGCTTCTAAATATTCAGATAACAAGGCACGTTCTTCATCGGTAATTGCGCGAGAACGTTTGGTCGCCATATCAACTGCAACTTGAACAGTTCTAGCTTTGGCATGGACGCCATCCTTTGAAGTTAACTCATAGTCCAGAGTAAAAGAAGAGTTACCAATTTTTGAAACCCAAATCGCGACATCAATGTCGAATCCACCGCCATTTATCGGCTCGAGATAATCGATTTCGGCGCGGGCAACAACCATGTCAGCGAACATCGGCTTTAGCCCTTTAGCAATTCTGGAATACCAAGTGAAATCCGCGCGGACTTCTTGAATGAAAGTTAGATAATTTGCATTATTGATATGGCCAAATGCATCTAGATCATTCCAGCGAACATAAGTTTTACCGTGGTGGCGCATTACCGGGTCAACTTTCTATATGTAACGCGGTGCGGACGTGAAGCTTCAACTCCAAGTCTTGCAACCTTATTCTCTTCGTATGATTCGAAGTTTCCTTCAAACCAGAACCACTGTGAATCGCCCTCGTAAGCCAAAATGTGTGTTGCTACTCTGTCCAAGAACCAGCGATCGTGCGAGATAACCACAGCACAACCAGGAAATTCAAGGAGCGCGTTTTCAAGTGAACCAAGAGTTTCAACATCTAGATCATTTGTCGGTTCGTCGAGAAGCAGAAGATTTCCACCCATTTTTAGCGTCAGCGCAAGATTCAAACGATTTCGCTCGCCACCAGATAGAACTCCAGCAGGCTTCTGTTGATCCGGACCCTTAAAACCAAAAGCTGAAACATATGCGCGTGATGGCATTTCAACTTGGCCGACTTTTATGTAATCCAAACCATCTGAAACAACTTCCCACAAACTCTTCTTGGGATCGATTCCGCCACGAGACTGATCGACATATGAAATCTTTACAGTTTCGCCAATTTTCACAGTTCCGCTATCTGGTTGTTCCATTCCCAAAATTGTTTTAAATAGCGTTGTTTTACCGGCGCCGTTTGGCCCAATAACTCCAACGATTCCGTTACGTGGCAATGTGAATGAGAGATCATCGATTAGAAGACGCTCGCCAAAGCCTTTCTTTAAGTGCTCTACTTCTACAACTACATTTCCAAGTCTTGGACCCATTGGAATTTGGATCTCTTCGAAATCCAATTTACGAGTCTTTTCGGCTTCAGATGCCATCTCTTCATATCGCGCAAGACGCGCCTTTGATTTAACCTGGCGACCCTTTGCATTCATTCGAACCCACTCAAGTTCTTCAGTCAGACGCTTTGCACGCTTTGCATCTTTCTGACCTTCGATCTTCAGACGTGTCGACTTAGTATCTAGATAAGTTGAATAGTTTCCTTCGTAAGGAAATGCGCGACC
The DNA here is from genome assembly GCA_009702205.1 of Actinomycetota bacterium. Classification (GTDB taxonomy): domain Bacteria; phylum Actinomycetota; class Actinomycetes; order Nanopelagicales; family Nanopelagicaceae; genus AAA044-D11. Next base: position 10,264 of record WLIM01000023.1, read on the forward strand.
ACGATCTAGTTCGAGAATCCACTGCGCAACATTGTCCAAGAAATATCTATCGTGCGTAATAGCTACGACGGTGCCTGGATATTTACTTAAATGTTGCTCGAGCCATAAAACTGATTCGGCATCCAAATGGTTAGTTGGTTCGTCGAGCAGTAACAAATCTGGTTGTTGTAAAAGCAATTTACAGAGTGCAACGCGGCGACGTTCACCACCAGATAGAACTGTTACATCAGCATCACCAGGTGGACAACGAAGTGCATCCATAGCTTGTTCAAGTTGAGAATCTAAATCCCAAGCATTTCGATGATCTAGTTGCTCTTGGAGAGTTCCCATCTCTGCTAATAATTTGTCATAGTCAGCATCTGGGTTTGCCATCTCATCACTAATTTGGTTGAAGCGAGTTAAGAGCCCCATAGTTTCGGCAACGCCTTCTTGCACATTTTCTAAAACAGTTTTTGTTTCATCAAGGGGTGGTTCTTGCAACAAAATTCCGACTGTGTAACCTGGAGATAAGAAAGCTTCACCATTTGATGGTTGTTGTAGCCCGGCCATAATTTGTAGGACTGTTGACTTACCTGATCCATTTGGACCTACGACGCCAATCTTTGCCCCGGGTAAAAACATAAGGGTCACATCATCAAGAATTACCTTGTCACCATGCGCTTTACGCGCCTTTTTCATCGTGTAAATGAACTCAGCCATGTGCGAAACCTTATCGGTTCAAATCGGTAGACTCGCGCAGGTA
>WLIM01000024.1 GCA_009702205.1 Actinomycetota bacterium
AAGGGCCGCGAATCCTTTTAAAGGATTTGCGGCCCTGGGGCTTTTAGCTATCGGTTAGCCGATAGAGCTCCAGGATCCGCGCTTTGCATAGGCTGCATAATTGGCAGCGAAGGCAAAATGCTTATGTGTTGAAGGCTTATTTGCTGTGTTTGCCACGTTGAAACGCGAAGTAGACACAGCGGAGATACCGCGTGTGCCTGTTGTTGATACGAACTTCTGTGACATGTCGAGAAGGGTAACCCACGCCACATTGATGGCGCAAGTTAATTAATTTGGCAGATTCATTAATTTGGCAGAGGGCTTCTAAAGAATGCCGCTCAAGAATGGGCTTGGAGTTCCGGAATACGAAAGGTGCAGTTCGCTCTTTGCGCGCGTAAGGCCAACGTAGAAAAGTCTGCGCTCTTCTTCAACATCGTTGCCCATAGGCAAGATGCCATCGCTGATTCCGGCTAAGAAGACATGATCCCATTCCAAGCCTTTTGCAGCATGCAAAGTTGAGAGAACGACGCCCGGAAGCGTTGGTGGATTGTTCTGTTCCGCACGATCTTCTAATTCGCGAAGATAAGTTCGTAGCGTCATTTGAGTACCTGCTACGGCGCTCTCTTCTTGCATAGTTTTAGCCAGCGCTAAAAAGGCGTGGACATAATCGGTATCTCCAAAGGGGCGTAGGACATCTGCAAGATCGGTGTACCAACTCCCACCTTCGCTAGGCAGAACCGATGCACTTCTAATTACTCGCATTGCATCTCTGACATCCACTCGCTCAAAGAATTTTTCAGAGGATTTAATTTGAGATTCAATTCCAGCTGCACGAAGTTCGCGCTCGAAAATATCTAATTGTGAATTTGTCCGAGTCAAAATTGCTACTTCTATATGTTCCCCAGCCTTTGCACGAAGTTCTGAGATCTTTTTTGCGATTGCGATTGCTTCACCGGCGTTGGATTCAAATTTAGCAATCTCTGGTTTCGCACCGTGTTCATTCATCGATGCAAGTTCGTGGCCGTGTTCACCGATCATGCCACCTTGTCGCAATATTGCATTCGCAGTTCCAATAATTTCTGGAGTAGAGCGATAGCCACGAGAAAGTCGAATCACTTGTGCCTTCGGGAAGCGCTTTGTGAAGCCAAGTAGGAACGATGAACTCGCACCCGCAAATGAGTAAATAGTTTGGGCGGCATCCCCGACAACGCAGATATCTTCGCGATTACCAACCCATAAATTTAATAGACGTTGCTGAAGTGGTGAGACGTCTTGATATTCATCAACAGTGAAATATCGATACTGATCACGTACACGTTCGCGAACGTCGCGATCTTCTTCCAACATCCCAACAGTTAAAAGTAGAACATCTTCAAAATCAATTGCGCGCTCTTGGCGTTTTAACGTTTCGTAAGCCTGATAAACCTTAGAGATATCTTCAAAATTAGCTTTATCTGGTCTGTTATTTGGAATTCGAAGTGTTCGACCTGCACCAAGAGCGGATTCAACATATTCATCAGGTGAAATTTCTAAAACTTTTGCCCATTCAATTTCACTTGCGATTTCGCGAAGCGTTGAAGTTTGTGGAGTAAGTCCAGAATCACTTCGGTTTAGCGCTTCGGCAATAGCGCCAGACTTCATAGTCAAGAGCGATGGGAAGGCGCCGCCGAATGAATAGGGCCAGAAATACATCAACTGCTTAATTGCCGCCGAGTGAAAAGTTCTTGCGGTGGCATTTGGAATTCCAAGGCCGCGCAATCTGGCGCGCATCTCGCCAGCAGCTCGTGCGGTAAATGTGAGAGCTAAGGTTTTGCTGGAATCGGTTACACCAATTGCAATTGCATATGCGATGCGATGTGTAATTACTCGCGTCTTTCCAGTACCAGCGCCTGCAATTACGCAGACTGGGCCACGAACTGCAGTTACAACTTCCCGCTGTTCTGGATCTAGCGCTTCAAGAATTTGATCAACGCTTGCTGCTGGCATCTGCGCCCTCATTTTCATACCAAAAATCAATCATCTTGCGCGCGACGCTCATGCCGGGTGGCAAAGTCAGCGATTCATTTGCAATTGACTCGCGCATCTCATCTCGCGTTAACCAGCGAATTTCCTCAATCTCTTCACCGTCGGCAATCGCTTCATCAGGATTAATTGCTATTGCACTAAATGAGATCATGATTGAAGCTGGGAATGGCCACGGTTGTGAACCTAAATAAGTTATATCTTTTAATTTAATTCCAGACTCTTCAAATACTTCACGTAAAACTGTCTGTTCAAATGACTCACCTGGTTCAACAAATCCGGCAAAGCATGAAAATCTACGTTCTGGCCAAATTTTCTGGCGCCCAAGTAAAATCCGATCTTTACTATCTTTGACTAAAACAATTACAGCGCCATCAGTTCTTGGATAATGTTCCGAGCCATCTGAAGTGCATTTGCGAAGTGAACCGCCATTTGCACTTACAGTTGGAACACCACAACGCGCACAGAATTGATGTGAGTGGTGCCAATTAGCAATTGCTTGGGTATGGATTGCCAGGCCCATCTCTAATTGCGATAAATAATCACCCAAAGTGCGAAGGGTCTGATAATTTTCAAGTAGCTCAAAGTTTTCGAAATCCTGGGCGTCGCTGCACCAAGCAAAATAAGCGATGCCATTATCTAGCCCTAGGAATAACTCTTCACCTTCGGCAAAACTTGCTCCAGTCTTAAGATCTGAAATCTGGTCTGCATTTAGAAAATCCAATTCATTGTTGGCTTTAACTCTAAATTTTCCTGATGCGAAGTGCAAGATCCGGGCCTTGCGCCAAAGTCTTGCTAATTCATCTGGTTGTAATCGAAGCTCGCCAGCGCGGTCGACCGCCTCACTCGCCAATGGCAACTTCAAAACATTCACCCGCCGACCTTACTAGGGCAGGCAAATCACAGCGAGCCGGCGGCTAAAGCCTTATAAAGTGAGCAAATGCGCCTTACTTCCTGGAATTTATTGCATGGCCAAGGCGCGCAAAATTTTAAAGAAATTGCCCACGAATTAAGCGTTGGCAATTCCGAATTCGTTATTGGTCTCCAAGAAGTAGATGCTTTTCAAGATCGATCAGATCAAGTATTCCAAGTAGCAGAATTGGCATCCGAACTTTGCGCAGAGAATTTTGCATTTGCTAGATGTGTAATTGGAACGCCAGGTTTTAAGTGGCGAAAATTAAAAGCGAATGAAGCAATCTTGCTTACAAATGGCGCTGGTGCGCCGGACGATAATCCTGCCTCGTATGGCATTGGAATGATTACAAATATCCCAGTTATCAAATGGGAGGTGCTTGCCTTAGGTAAATCTCCGATTGGACTCCCCTTAGCTTTTCCTGCAGATTCTGGCGGTAAAAAAATTAGATTCATTTACGTAAAGGATGAACCGCGTTACGCCCTTGCTGCCCAACTTTCTAATGGTTGGAGCGTTGTTAACACTCATCTCTCATTTGTTCCAATTGTAAATTTGATTCAACTAATTCGAGTAAAACGCTGGTTATCAAAGATGCCCGGGAAGCACATTTTGCTTGGAGATTTGAATCTGCCTTTTAATATTCCAGTACGAGTTTCTAAATGGAAATCGCTAGTTAAGGTAGCAAGTTATCCGACTTGGCAACCAAAGATTCAATTTGATTATATTTTGAGCGATAACGTGGCCGAAACTAGAATTAAACCAATAGCAATCAAGAGCGAGATAAGCGATCACTTACCAGTAACAATTGAAATTAACTGACTTTCATCTAATAAGTCTGCTGGCCGAACGGTTTCATTAGAGCCAACATAATGAAAAGCTGCGCTGATATTTTCAAGTGGAATATTAAATAACTTTGAATATGCCAAGCGATACATCGCTAATTGAATAGCTGCCGCAGCTAAGTCATCTCCGCTCTTTGTTTTGCCGGTCTTCCAATCCACGACTTCGTACTGTCCATTCGCTTCATAAACCGCATCAATCCGGCCGCGCAGTAAAACCCCGCCCAATACTGTTTCAAAGGGCACTTCGATTCCACCAGGTGCGGGATCGCGTTTGGCCCAATCACTTGCAAGCCACTTACTTTTCAACTCTTCGAGTGGAAGTTCATCAGGATCATTTTGCGTAACATCAAAAGCATCTTCATCTAATACTTGTGGATCCTTATATTGTGCCTCAATCCATAAGTGGAATTGTGTTCCACGCCTTGCATATTTATCGATGTGATTTGGCATTGGGCGGCGAATATTTAAAGCAAGCTCATCTGGATTCTTTGCCAAATTAACAAGAGTTGATACTGACATCCTTGTTGGCAGATTAATGCTCAAGCCCTTCTTATTAGATCCAACTTCTCTAATTAATGCAATGGCATCATTTGCCAGACTAATTTCAGCTGGAGTTTTTGAGTGAGCAATAAGTTCTTGTGGGTCAGCAAATCCCGAAATACTCGAGATGTATTTGATACTTTCCTGAATGGTTTCACTTCGAGTTGATTTAACTGGCCAACTTCCAGTTCGTGGTTGTGTGCGAGTTGGATTTTCGGTTGTTGGTTTAGGCATCTCGAAAAGTTTATTATTTGTGCCAATTTCATCGACAGTATTCTCAACTAGGTTATAGAGAGAGCTGGCATCGACAGGATCCATCCCGTTTCCAAACCATGAAGCTGTTGCTAATAAACTTATTTTTGCCCGCGTAAATGCAACATAAGCTAACCGCCATTCTTCTTCAGCTCTGCGCTTCTTCCATGATTCCTTTACGACATCTAACGCTTTTCGAACTTCGACATGCTTTGGTCCATTTGATGCTCCGCCAGATGGAAATACAAAGTCATCGAATTGGTTGCCATCACCGCGAAGTGCAATTGGAAGCGCAGCAGAATTAGATGTCCATAAATCCAAACCTTTGCCTTCGCTTGGGAAGTTTTCAGTTACTAACCCAGGAACTGCTACGAAATCCCACTCTGAACCTTTCGATGCATGCACAGTCAGAATTTGGACTGCATTCTTATTGGCAGCAACAGATACTGGCTTTAGCCCACCCTCTTCGGAATCTGCAATCTTTAACCACTCAAGAAATGTTGAAATAGTTCCGCCATTGCGTTGGAACTTAGCGGCTTCATCCAAAAATGCATCCAAATGTTTGCGACCCTGGGCGTATCCATCACGGACCATAACTTCAGTATCTAAGAATAAGAAGCGCTCAGCTTCCATGATTGCATCTGTTATTGAACCAACTAAGTATCGACGTAGTTCGCGTAGTTCTTTCGAAAATTTTAGTAATCGGGCATATCCAACTTCTGAGAAGTAAGACTTTGGTGCTTTTTCAAATACCTCTAAAGCTTCGATTGCACTTCCGATTGCGAAATCTTCCGCCTCCATCATCTCTGGATTTGCCGCCTCCATAATTTTTCCAACGCTCTTACTAAGCGATTGGTCAAAATCAGCAACCAAAGATCTTGAGAATTTTCCAAGCCCGGCTAAATCTCTTGGTCCAAGCGCCAACCTTGGGCCAGTCAATAACCGCATTAACGATGATCCATTCTCTGGAAAAGTTAGTGTCCTAAGTAGCGCCAAAATATCTGCCACTTCCGGCACATGTATCAAACCGCCAAGCCCCACTACTTCGACTGGAATACTTTTTGCACGAAGGGCTTGTTCAATTTCACCGATATATTTTCGTGAACGAACTAGCACGGCAAAAGTTTGCGGATCATCAGGATCTGCAGTGCGCTCTGGCGCAAACCAGTGTTTCTCAAAGTGTTCGGCAATTGCATTTGCTTCCATAGAAAGTGTTTCGTACTGGCCACATGCAAGCGTTCCCTTGCCAGCGCCTGGTCGCAATTTCAAACGTTTAACGCTTGCAGCAGTGCCGCCGCGAGAAACAATTAATTCACCAATTTTATCAACTGTTCGATTGGCAATTTCCAAGATGTTCTCATCATTTCGCCAAGTCGTAAGAAGATTATGTTCAATACATTTGGCGCTGCTCTGGCCAACAAAATGTTTTCCGAAGGTATCCAATGTTTGAGCACTGGCGCTACGCCACCCGTAAATTGCTTGGTTTGGGTCTCCAACTGCTGTGACTGCGTGACCTTGGCCGAATAGCGCAGATAAGAATTTCACTTGGCTGACCGAGGTATCTTGATATTCATCTAGTAAAACGATCTTAAATTTGCTTCGTTCGTTATCAATTATTTCTTGCCCAAAATCCGCGCTCACTAATTTTGCAGCAAGTGCCATTTGATCATTGAAAGTTAATAACCCGCGCTCAAAACGATAGCGCTCGTACTCTTCAATCATTGGAAGAATTGCAAGTCGCTCTTTAAGCGAAGCGGCTAAATCTCGGACTGGTTCATTTGATTGGGTGTCTGAAATCGTTGAGAATTTTGCAAGCATCTCTTCACAGAAAGCTCGAACTTGATTAGTAGTGATTCCATGTTCGCCAAGCGCACCTGATAAGGCCATCACTTTATCTACAATGGTCTTTGCTGAATGTGTTATATCGCTGCCATTTATAGCATCGCTCTCAAAATTATTAACAATGTTATTTGCAATCTGCCATGCCGCAGCCTCACCAATTGGATCGGCACTAGCATCAACACCCATTCGTATTGCGTGTTCTGATAAGACGCGCCCGGCATATGAATGATAAGTAGAGACAGTTACTGCAATATCTAGCTCTGATTTTGTGATTGGATCATTTGGAAGTAAGCCAATCTGACGAAGTTGACGCAGACGTTTACGAATGCGCGATGCAAGTTCACCCGATGCCTTTCTCGTAAAAGTTAGCCCAAGAATTTCATTTGGTGAAACAATTCCATTTGCCACAAGCCAGAGCACTCGCGCGCTCATGGTCTCGGTCTTTCCTGAACCCGCACCGGCAATTACAACGGTTGGTCCTAGATGTGTTGATTCGATAATTGGAATCTGTTCTGGGCTTGGGCCTTTGAATTTAGGATCTAAGGTACGAAGAGCGTTGCCAATGTCTTGCGCCGAATATTTAATTTCTAAACTCATAGATCAATCACCGTCCGCCCTTGGGGTTGGATGGGGCAAAGTCCTTTAACGGCGCACATTCGACAACGATCATTTACGGTCGCGATAAATTCATTTGCAGACATCGCATCAGCGGCGGCAACAACTTGTGCTAAAACTTCTTGATGATCTTTAGGTGACTGTGGCTTAGCAGATGCCGATTTTGAATCATTACCTAAAAATAGAAGCTCGGCTCCGGCGCTCTGATTGCCTGGTGATTGCTCTTTAAATGCCTCTTCATAAACTGCAAGTTGGTAGCCAGCTAGTTGCTTATTCTCTTCGGCTTTTGCCTTTGAAATATCTGATGCGCCGGTTTTTAAATCAACGATATAGACGCGGCCTTCGCCATCAATTTCGACTCGATCTACGCTGCCATTGAAAAGTGCGCGGCCAATAACTTTTGAGAATTCGGCTTCAACCGCAAATAAAGTTCGCTTAGATTTATTTTCAGCATGCCATTTATAGAATTTCTCTAGTTTCTCTAGCGCTTTCTTAAATTGATAATCCCGAACCCAGCCCTTGTTTCCATCGATTAATTGCCATCCATTTTCAAGTCGGCTAACTAAATCTTCATAAGTTAAACCGGGCTCACTCTTCATCATCGCAGCAAGTGAGTGGATTGCAATTCCGAGAAGGGCAGCAGTTGAATCGCCATCGCGGCCACCACTTTTCTCAATAAACCATTTAAGTCCACACTCAGAGAATGATTGAAGATTACTTGGCGAAACTGAAACTTGAGCATCTGGCGGAAGAACTGGTTCATCAGTGCTTAGTGATAACCCACCAAGCCAATTTTCACTCATTGCACTTTCAATTTCATTTGCCGCCAAGGTATTTAATAATTTTCCAGCAAATTCTCGTGAGACTAAATCTTGGTTCTCTAAATTTCTGCGTAGTGTAGATACCAGGGCTTGTGGAGTAAGGGCCCTAGGTAGATCCGAACTATCGGCATCTATTGATGATTCGCCATTTACAAATTCGTATATTTCTTCAAAGTATGGAGAAGGCTCGGAGTCATCTTCTTTAGAATATGCAGTTACAACAAGGCGCTTTTTAGCCCTAGAAACCGCCACATTTAGCAGGCGCCGTTCATCTTCAATTAGGGCGTTTGCTGCACTTAGCTCGATTTCGCGTCGTGCTAAAAGTTGTGAACGTTGCGCTTCAACCAATCTCTCGCTTCCAAGAAGTGATCCGCGTTGGCGCAAATTGGGCCAACTTCCTTCCTGTAGGCCAGTGATTGCAACTAAATCCCATTCCAAACCTTTTGCGCTATGCACAGTCATCACACTCACGACTTCACCACGTTCACCACGTGCTGCAATTGCATCACTCGCAATTGATTCACTTAGTAATTGATCTAAAAATAGTTGGGGATCACTTCCTGGCATACGTTCTGCGAATCTGCGTGCCGATTCAAATAACGTTATGACTGCATCTAAATCCCGGTCTGCACTTGCACCACGTATCCCGCCTTTGAGTGCCCGCTTTCGCCAAGCAGATGCCAGCGCATCACCTTCGTAATTCTTAGCACTACTCCAAATTGCCCAAATTAAATCTGCGATATCTACTTTGTTGCCACTCTTAGAATTTGCTCGTACGGTTTTCCTAGCTTCACTTATTACATCTGCGATTCGCTTGAGTGAAAGAATTTGCTCCCAAGGAAGTGGCGCATCGTTCTGATCTAGAATTTCAAGAATAACTTGGGTCGATGATTTAGCGTCATCACCAGGTTCGCGTAATTTGCCAATATCGATTCGCATCTGGCGAAGTGAGAGTGCATCTGCACCACCAAATTCTGAGACTAAAACTTCTTCAATTAAATCCCAATTATTTGACGTTAATTTAATTTTGCCAAGCGCAATTTGCGCAATAGTGATAATTGGTTTGATCGCTGGATTTTCACCGAGTGCGAGTGCATCAGAGTCAATTTGAATTGGAATATTATTCAGAGCAAAAGCCCGAGAGATAGCCGAAATTCCGGCTCCAGGTGATCGCAAAATTACCGCCATCTGGGACCAAGCAATTCCATCTCGAAGATGTGCACTTCTAAAGGTATGCGCGATGTAATTGGCACAATCAGATTGGCTTGCCAGCTTGGCAGCGTCAATAACTCCGTTATTTGTGACTTTGGCGCCCTTACTCTCACCGGCGCTGTATTGGGTAATTGGATTTCTAAACTTTGAGGCTATCGCCGAAGTTAATTCGGTAATTGCATCAGGTGTGCGAAGTGGTTTGGTTAAAGCTAATTGCTCAAAATTATTTGCAGCTAAATATTGCTTTACGCCTTCAGGATCAGCGCCACGGAACTGGCCAACAGCAGAATGTGGATCAGCAAATAAAATTACTCGATCACTTGCAAGTAAATTCAGTAAATCGCGTTGGGAGTTATCGCTCTCCTGGAATTCATCAACGATTATAAGTTTGAACTTGTTTTGAAAAGCTTCGCGGATCTTCTGTGATGAAGTGAGATCTGAAATTGCTTGAGAGATTATCGAGCTCGAGTCGATTCGTTTTGCGGCTCCGGGAATAAAGCCATAGCGAATTCCTAGAACTTCGTCATAGATTTTCCAAAAATTTGCTGCTGGCTCCCACCATGGCTCATTTAGCACCTTGGACATCTCGATTAATTTTTTATATGTGAAATTGCGTTCACTCGCCCGCAGAATTAGATCGCGAAGTTCGCGAGCAAAACCGCGAGTAGCCAGGGCCGGTTCCAAAACTTGCGGCCAATTTACATCTGGCGAATATTGCGGATTTGCTAGAAGTTCACGGATAAATGAATCTTGTTCGGCGCCAGAAATTAAGACGTATTTTGGATCATCTGGAGTTTCTTGGGTATTGATAATCGAAAAAGCTAGTGAGTGAAAAGTTCGAACAATCGGCTCGAAAGCATTTGCACCAGATTGAATAACTATTTGATCTCGAAGTTCAGAGGCGCGTTCGCGACCATAAGTTAAAACCAAAATTGAATTGGGATCAAAGCCAGATTTTATTGCTTGAACAACGCTCGCAATTAAGGTCGCACTTTTCCCAGTGCCAGGCGCACCGAGAATCGCCAAGCGATTTGCAGCAGAATCGATAACTACTTGCTGTTCCTCAGTAGGTGTGAATTTTGTCGGCGTGATGACAGGGCGGATTAACTCAATCTTTTCCCTGTTATTGGCCATAGGGATATCTAACCCAAGGCCGCCGACAAAACCCGTGAACTTGTGCGTTATTCGGCGTTCTGATTGACCTTCTTGGCGCGACCGACGTTACGGGCTCGCTCATTTTGGTCAAGGATCGTCTTGCGAACACGAACATGTTTAGGAGTTACCTCAACGCATTCATCTTCACGACAGAACTCAAGTGCCTGTTCGAGGTTTAGAAGACGTGGCGGAATAATTCGATTGGCATCGTCAGCGCCAGATGAACGCATATTTGTTAGCTTCTTTTCGCGAACAATATTTACATCCATATCTTCGGTACGTGAATTCTCGCCGACAATCATTCCTTCGTAAACTTCGGTTCCAACTTCTAGGAAGATTACGCCGCGCTCTTGGACGCCATCAACTGCATAAGCAGTAACAGTTCCGCGACGATCTGCAACAAGTGATCCACTAAGACGGGTGCGAATTTCGCCGTTCCAATTCTCGTAACCATCGAATACGTGGTGCAAGAGACCGGTTCCACGTGTTTCAGTTAAGAATTCAGTACGGAAACCAATTAGTCCACGTGATGGAACTTTGTAATCCATACGGATCCAACCAGTACCGTGGTTAACCATTTGTTCCATGCGGCCCTTACGAAGCGCCATTAGTTGAGTAACAACACCAAGATAATCTTCTGGGATATCAATTGAAAGACGTTCCATCGGTTCTTGAAGTTTTCCATCAACCATCTTGACAA
>WLIM01000025.1 GCA_009702205.1 Actinomycetota bacterium
CCAATTTAAATTTAAAGTCGAAAATGAGATTGGCGATTCAAATTTAAATGGCCGAACTGGCGTCATAACTACGCCTCATGGCGAAATTAAAACGCCAGCATTTATCCCGGTCGGCACGAAGGCAACCGTCAAATCAGTTCTTCCCGAATCCATGTCCGATCTTGGCGCCCAAGCACTTCTTGCAAATGCCTACCACCTCTACTTGCAACCTGGCCCAGAGATTGTTGATGAAGCTGGCGGCGTTGGTAAATTTATGAATTGGCCTGGCCCAACATTTACCGATAGCGGCGGCTTTCAAGTCCTCTCGCTTGGAGTCGGATTTAAAAAAGTTATCGCAATGGATGAAGATACTTTCAGATCCGATGAGGTAATCGCTGACCAGAAGGAGCGCCTTGCTCATGTCGATAATGATGGCGTAACTTTCAAATCCCACTTAGATGGCTCAATGCATCGCTTTACTCCTGAAGTTTCGATGCAGGTTCAACACCAACTTGGCGCCGACATAATTTTCGCTTTCGATGAATGCACCACACTTCACAACACTCGCAAATACCAAGAGAAGTCACTCGAGCGAACCAGACTCTGGGCTAAACGTTGCTTAGTTGAACATGGCCGCCTAACCCAAGAACGCAAAACCAAGCCCTACCAAGCACTTTGGGGAGTTCTGCAAGGCGCCCAATATGAAGATCTGCGACGCAAAGCAGCTAAAGATCTTGGCGCACTTGATGAAGATGGAATTACCTTTGATGGTTTTGGCCTGGGTGGCGCACTTGATAAAGCAAATCTTGGAACCATTGTTGGATGGATGACTGATGAATTACCGCGAGATAAGCCCCGTCATTTACTTGGTATCGGCGAACCTGATGATCTATTTGTTGGTGTTGAAAATGGCGCAGATACTTTCGATTGTGTTGCCCCATCTCGCCAAGCCCGCACCAGTGCCGTCTTTACTAACTCGGGTCGAGTAAATATCACCAATGCCAAATTTAATCGCGACTTCAATCCGATAGATGAAAGTTGTGATTGCTACACATGCACCAACTACACCGCCGCATATTTGAACCACCTCTTTCGCAGCAAAGAGATGATTGGGGCCACCCTTGCCACAATCCACAATGAACGTTTTATTGTCCGATTGGTCGATCAGATGCGCACCGAAATTAACAATGGCGATTTCCAAGAATTCAAAAAAGATTTCCTAGGTCGCTTCTACTCGCCATCTAATAAATAAATGCTGATTCTGCTGCCGCCCAGCGAGGGCAAGAGCCAACCAGCAGGCAAAGAGCTATTAAATCTTTCAAAGCTGGTATTTGCAGATCAACTTCTAGAAGTTCGTAGGAGTTTGGTCTCAAAGTCCGTGGCTAAATCCCCGGCAGCAAAGGCGATCGATGTATACAGCGGGGTGCTCTACCAAGCTTTGGATTGGTCTTCTTTGAGTGCAACCGCAAAAGCTCGAGGCGAGACATCGGTGCTTATAGTTTCAGCGATATTTGGAGTTCTAAGGCCGAGTGATGTGATTCCAAATTACAAGGCAAAGATAAAGAGCAGCGACTGGAAGCTAGCCTTAAAGCCAGCCCTAGATGATTTAGCGGCCGATTTAATTGTTGATTGCAGGTCTTCGACTTACGCCAGTGTCTGGCAACCTCCTGCTGGCAAAACAGTTGCGGTTAGAGTCTTTAAAAAGGAGAAAGGAAAGATTTCAGTCATTACTCACCTGTCGAAAAAGTATCGAGGCGAACTAACCCGAGAGCTCTTGAAGTCAGGTAAAACTCCTAAATCACCGGCAGAGCTTTTAGCTATTGCCGAAAAGCATTTTGATTGCAAGTTAATTAAAGCTAAGGGAAATTTGCCTTGGTATCTGGATTTAATAATTAACTTTTAAGCGACTTGAAAAGATCGTTTTGAAAGTCCCATCCAATATCCATCAATTTCGGATTTGATAGGTGCTTCGGTATCTGATGCGGCGCCAAGGGTTAAGAAAATTGGTGCAAAGTGCTCAACAGTTGGGTGGGCATATGGCAGACCAGGTGCGAGCGCTTTGTAATTCATTAGCTCATCAACTGCCCCACGTTCTAAGACTTCTTTTGCCCAGAGATCAAACTCAACGCTCCATGTTGGTGGGGTGGCTTCAATTCTAAATTCTTTTAAATATGGCAGGCCATGAGTTAAAAATCCAGAGCCAATAATCAAGACACCTTCATCGCGAAGTGGCGCCAATTTCTTGCCAAGTTCATATAATTTTTCTGGAGCAAAAGTTGGGATGGACATTTGCAGCACTGGAATATCAGCGCCTGGAAACATCTTCAAAAGCGGAACATAGGCGCCATGATCAAGGCCGCGCTTTGATTGATGAGTTTGCGATTCTCCAACTATTGATTTAATGCGTGAGGCTAAATCAGGTGCGCCTGGAGCGCGGTATTGCAGGTTATAAAACTTTGGATCAAAGCCCCCAAAGTCATAAATAAGTGGCGTTCCATCTTCTATTGAAGAGAGCGCAAGCGGCGCCGATTCCCAATGCGCACTTACGATCAAGATAGCTTCTGGTTTTTCTAAGCGATTGGCCCAATTCTCTAACTCGCCAGACCAGATTGGATCATCGAGCAATAGCGGTGCGCCATGACCGATATACAGAGCTGGTTGCTTGGAAGTCATGGCCGAAGCCTATAACAGATTTAGTTGAAATTTCAACTAATACGAGCCAGGCGCTGGCGGGCTAGGTTCTGGCTTGGAGATTCTGGCCCAAGGATTGCGCTAAAAATATTTAAAGCTCCTCTTGCAAGCTTCAGCCAAATTTTAGATCTTGGCTTAAGTCCCAAGATTTCTAATTCGTTCTTATCTAAAGTTGCGATTGCCGCATTTGCAATGATGCGATAAAAAAGTAATCCGGTCTTTCCAAACGGTGGTCTCAAAATAAAACCAACCACTTCTAAAGTTCTCTCACTTCGCGCTAAATCCTTCATCCGAAAATCATTTAGAGTCGCTTCAAGTTCGGCCATAGATTTTGGTGCGTTAGTTAGTCCCAACGCAACTGCACTCTTTGCCCAATCAGATACGTATTCATCTCCACCTTCGGGCAGGGCATAGCCAAGTGCCAGATGCGACTTAATAAATGAATCAGTAAAGGCGCAATGCACCCATAATAAGAATCTAGAATCTTGGGCGCGATAACTTGAATGAGCTCCAGCTTTGTCAATGTAATCACCTGAAACTTTCGAATGCATCGCATTAACTCGTTTTGCTTCGCGTTCAATTACTTCCATTGATCCAAAAGTTGTGATTGTTAGCCATCTAGTTGTTCCAGCCAACCTGCCCATTGGATCAGTTTCATATCTGGAATGTTGAGCAACTCCGGCAAGTGGTGCGGGATGGGCAGCTTGCAAAAGCAAGGCGCGAACTCCCCCGACTAAAGTTCCGAGATTTCCATGGACTTTCCAGACTGCACCATCGGCTTTAAATAATCCAGGATCATCGCCACGGGCAATATCTCTTGCCCAATCTGGCAAACCATCTTTAGAGCCTGAAACATTCTTGCGAAATGCATCAGCCAACGGCTTAGTTAGAAAAAATTTATGAAACGCGGGCACCCAGAAAGAATAAGGCAAAGGCCATTTTGTTACGCTTTGAAAATGAATGAAAAACGTCACGGCCGTGGAGTACTAGAGCATCTTCTCGAAAGACTTATTTTCGGCAGTCGTTGGTTATTAGCGCCCTTCTATTTGGGCCTGACATTTGCTCTTGTAATCATGATGGTGAAGTTCTTTCAAAAATTCTGGCACTTCGCTAGCCACGTTACTTCTACATCCACTGAAGATATGGTCCTTGGCTTACTTGGGCTTTTGGATCTAACTCTTCTTGCCAATTTGATTTTGATTGTTATTTTTGCGGGTTACGAAAACTTCGTTTCAAAGATTGAAGTTGCAACCGATGACATTGACCGTCCGGAATGGATGGGAAGCGTTGACTTCTCTGGCCTCAAGTTAAAGCTCATCGGCTCGCTTGTCGCAATCTCAGTTATTGAACTTTTAAAGGATTTCATGAATGCCGCAAATGGTGTGGATGTAACTGAAGTTAAATGGCGCATTGCAATTCACTTAACCTTCGTTTTATCTGGACTTGTCTTCGCAATTATGGATTGGGTCTCTGACCTAACTCATAAATCAAAGAGTAAGTAACTACTTAAGTATTCGATGCACCTTATGTTGGGCCGCTTGAGCAATTGGTCGCACTACTAACAAATCGATATTTATATGTGATGGCAACATCACTGCCCAGCGGATAGTTTCAGCGACATCGCTATCCGTTAATGGTTTTTCTACACCCTCGTAAACCTTTGCTGCCTTTGTCTTATCACCAGCAAATCTTGTAACTGCAAATTCATCGGTCTTAACCATTCCTGGCGCGATCTCGGTTACGCGAATTGGATGGCCATTTAATTCCAGGCGAAGCGTTCCAGCTATTGCAGCTACCGCATGCTTTGCAGCCACATAAGTTCCACCATTTTCATAAGCAATTCGACCCGCAGTTGATGACATCAAAACAATATGGCCCTCACCATGTTTCTTCATCAGTGGAATCATCGCCTTAGTTACTCGCACGGCCCCAGTGACATTTACATCGTAGGTTTTCGCCCAAACTTCTGGATCAGAATCTTCTACCGAAGCGGCATCAAATGCGCCACCAGCATTGTTAATAAGAACTGAAACTGGCTTATCTGCCAACTTGGAAGCAAGCGCATCGACGCTCTTTTGATCGGTCACATCTAATTCAACTATTTCAATATTTGAATCACTCTTAGCAAGTTCGGCTAATCGATCCATTCGACGGGCACCAGCGATCACATGGAAGCCATTTGCGGCCAATAATTTTGCGGTAGCAGCGCCAATTCCACTACTTGCCCCGGTAACAACTGCATAATTTTTCATTGGCAAAGCCTATACGCTTGCCCGCGTGACCATTTCGGATTGGGTTCAGCAATATCTTGGTTCGGCCACCCCATTTTTAATTTATGCATTACTCGGCGCCCTAGTCTTTATCGAAACCGGAATCCTGATCGCCTTCTTTATCCCAGGCGACTCAATACTTTTCGCAGCTGGATTTGTAGCTGCGACCCGCCACGACACAAATATTGTGATTCTCATAGTGATTATTGTTTTGGCTGCCTTTATGGGTGATCAAATCGGATTCGTTCTTGGTCGAAAATATGGCCGAAATTATTTGGGTAAAAGTGATCGGCCTGGCATCAAGAAAATGATTAAGCGATCTGAAGATTTCTACGAAAAATATGGCTGGACCGCAGTTGTTCTTGCACGCTTCTATCCCTGGATTCGTACTTTCATTCCACCAATCGCCGGGCTAGGCAAAATGAACTATTACAAGTTTCTTAGCGCGAACATTTTCGGCGCATTGATCTGGGGCGCAGGCATAACAACACTTGGATTTTATGCCGCTTCAATTCCTGCACTTGATGGCTCTTCTCGTCAGATTGCAGGATTCTTTATTGTTTTGACTGTAGTTATTACTATAAAGAATTATTTAAAAGCGAAGCGAAAGTAACTTCTTCTCTAACTTCAAGAGCCCATAGGCCATAGCGATTAAGGTGAGAATGATTGCTGGGTATAGGAACAACTTGTTTGAATTAGTTCCTAAATTTTGAAGAGTCAGTAGCCCTAACCGGCCATGTATTAAGAAAAGTGGATAGGTAATCGCCCCTGCAATCGCCGCCCATCTGAAACTGAGATTACTCACCTTTGAACTTAGAGTCGCCAAAATCAATAAGAAAGCGATAGTTACGACCAAGCCGATAACGTACTTGTTATAAGTCGAACTTCGGTGCTCGCCAAGCCATGCAGCCTTAGACATTCGAGTATCCATGGCGCAGACATACGCAGCTACTAGTCCTGCTAAGCGCAATTTCGTAATCCCCCATTCTCTAATCGAGAAGATAATTGCGCCACCGGTTAAAAGAGCAAAATATCCAGAGAAATACCAGACTTCAAATCTTGGAAGATTAAATAGATTCCAGATGCAAATAATTATTGCCCACCATGGAAAGATCTTAGGTAAATGTTTTCCAATTCCAAGTGCAAGAACAATGACAATAACTAAGTAAAACTGCAGTTCTCGCATTAGAAACCAGTGTGCTTCATCAACCCATTGCCCGCCGAAAGCTGTAGGCAACATAGTAAAATTCAATATTGTTTTACCTATAGATGGACCTTTGTTATTCCAAAAAGGAAGATTGGCTACTATAAAAATAGTAATTAAACCTAGCCAATACATTGGGTACAGTCGCAAGAAGCGCTTCTTAATGAATTCAGCGGCAGTTCGATTTTGGGTGGAATAAAGAATTACAAATCCGCTAATCAAGAAGAAGAGTTCAACTCCCAGATATCCATACTTAGCGATGGCGGCAAACGGCGTGAGGGAAAGCGAAGTAACTGTGCCCTTAGATATTCCATTAAAAAAATAGTGAAAACTGATGACCGAGCCGAGAGCAAGAACACGCAAGAGGTCTAAGTAATCTAAGCGTTTTGCGTGTTTGGTCACTGTGCTTTAGCTTTCTAACGAACTAACTGCTGCAGCAATCCATCCAGTGCCATCTTCAATAGTTTTACCGAATGTTGAACTTACATTTATCCAGAAACCGTTGATCAAGAATTTAACGTGATACTGGTGAAATTCATTTGTAGGTGATTGATCTTTGTGGAAGAAATAAGCATCGCTCTCCATCAAATTCGGGATGTCGATTTTCTCGTAACCATCTTTTAACCAACCTGCAGTTCGATTATTGAAAAGCTCGGCGCCATTTGCCACCCAATCAACAGTTAAACCAACCTCTTCACTCTGCATGCCATAACTACAAGCCAGGCCACCGTTGTTTAAGAAATCTGCAAGTTCGGTACCAGCCGCTGGCTGCCAAGGGGTGTCTATGAACTGAGCTTGTCTTACATCTTTCTGCAGGGCTGCAAGAACATCAGTACTCAAACAATCTTTTGGAACTGAATATGTGATTGGTTTCACGGGCGTGACTACTTCAGCTTTTACCGAATCCTTTATGGTTCCGGTTGCTAGAAGCGCCATAACAAGTGCGCCAAGTGCAATGCGATAGATAATGAAAGGCATAAAGGACTTAGTCGTAACAAACTTAATTAACCAAGCAATAACTAAATATCCAATAACAAATGCCACAACTGTTGCAACCAAAGTTTCGGTCATAGTGAAGACATTTGTGCCTTCGGTATCTGAAAGAGCCTGCTTGAGTTCGTAAAGACCACTTCCAAAAACAGCTGGGATAGCAAGTAGGAATGAATACCTAAGGGCAGCCTCTCGCTTGTAACCAAGGATCCGGCCCATCGCGATAGTTGAACCGGATCTAGAAACTCCTGGGATTAACGCTAGGGCTTGCGCAAGGCCGTAAAGAATTCCATGTGAAATATTTAGATCTTTAAGACCCTTATCTGATTTTCCAAATCTATCTGCGATGCCAAGTATTAGACCGAAGATAATTAGAACGGTTGCGATAAGCCAGAGTGAGCGAAAATTAGTTGTAATTGCATCCTGTCCCAAATACCCAAGAACAACAATTGGCAAGCTTCCAACGATTATCAGCCAACCCATACGGGCATCTGCAGTTTCCTCAATATGCAAATCTTTTCGCAATATAACTTTTCTAATCCAAGCCGAAATAATTCGAGCGATATCTTTTCTAAAGAAAATTAGGACGGCTAGTTCAGTTCCAATCTGCATAATTGCAGTGAACTTCGCACCAGGATCTTCAGCCATTCCAAAAAATTTAGCGAAAATTCGCACATGAGCACTTGAGGAGATAGGAAGAAATTCAGTTAGACCTTGGAGAATTCCAAAGAAAATTGCTTCAAACACTGGTCAACCTCATTAATTTAACTCCGAAACTTTTTTTAACCTAACAAGGGTCTTGGCAATCGCCAGTTGCACCCATGGATAGGCCTTACGAACGTTCAACCAAACTTTAGAGATGGCCGGGATGTTGGATCCGTCAAAAGTTTCCGTAACTTGGGTCAAGTTTTCCGAAATAACTTTCAATTCATAACGCCACACCCATCGCCCAAGATGGCGCCAAGCAATTACTTCGTTCTCCTTATATTCAACAACTTTGTTTGTAATGCGGTAATCGATACCAAGGTGCATTTTCATGCCAAACTTAGATCCAAGTTCAAGCTTCTCTGGTCCGCTGATGTTTGCAGTTATAGTCTCTGATCCATCAATTTCTTTATGACGCCTTGGATTACTTAGGATTGCAAAAATTTGCGAAGGGCTTGCTGCAATATTTATTCGGGCAGCCTTAATGTAAGGATTCCCAGTCTCAAAGATTTCAGATCTAATAGGGCTCTCGCTCATGTGAAAACCCTACTTCAAATTTATAGTTAATTCTCGAAGCGATCCGCGTTCATAACCTTTGTCCAAGCAGCAACAAAGTCAGCTACGAACTTATCTTTGCTGTCATCTTGGGCATAGACCTCGGCATAAGCGCGAAGAATGGAGTTCGATCCGAAGATTAAATCGACGCGTGATGCGCTGTATTTAACTTCCCCAGTCTCGCGATTGCGAATGTTGTAAAGATTATCGCCGGCTGGCTCCCAGACATATGTGATATCAGTAATTGTTGTGAAGAAGTCAGGAGTTAGTGCGCCAACGCGTTCAGTGAATACACCGTGCTTGCTCGCGCCATGGTTGGCTCCAATTACTCGCATACCGCCAACAAGAACTGTCATCTCATGTGCAGTTAGCCCCATAAGCTGGGTGCGATCTAGCATTAATTCTTCAGCGCTAACGGTGTAATCCTGCTTTAACCAGTTGCGATATCCATCGTGGATTGGCTCTAGTGGTGCAAAAGATTCAACATCTGTCTGCTCTTGAGTTGCATCTCCGCGACCAGCTTTAAATGGAACCTTTACATCGTGTCCAGCAGCTTTAGCCGCCTTCTCGATTCCCACATTTCCAGCAAGAACAATCACATCAGCAAGGCTTGCACCTGTTGCCTTTGCAATTGGTTCAAGAACTGAGAGAACTTTCTTAAGGCGAGCTGGTTCATTGCCCTCCCAATCTTTCTGAGGGGCCAAGCGAATTCGCGCACCATTTGCACCACCGCGGAAATCAGAGCTACGGAAGGTACGGGCGCTGTCCCATGCAGTTGTTACTAATTCTGCGATTGTTAAATCAGTAGAAGCAATCTTTGCTTTAACTTCATCAACTTTGTAATCGGCGCTACCTGCAGGAATTGGATCTTGCCAAATCAAATCTTCAGCAGGAACATCCGGTCCAAAGTAACGAGCCTTTGGTCCTAAATCGCGGTGGGTAAGTTTGAACCAAGCGCGCGCAAATACTTCGCTGAAATATGCTGGATCTTTATGGAATCGTTCTGAAATTTCACGATAGATCGGATCCTTAATCATTGCCATATCGGCATCAGTCATAATTGGGTTGTATCTAATTGAAGGATCTTCAACATCAACCGGCTTATCTGCTTCTTCAATGTTGATTGGTTCCCATTGCTGGGCACCTGCAGGAGATTTCTTTAACTCCCAGTCGTACTTAAATAATAAATAGAAATATCCGTTATCCCATTTAGTCGGATTTGTAGTCCATGCACCTTCAATGCCACTTGAAACGGTGTCGCGACCAACACTTCTTGTTTCATGATTCATCCAACCAAGACCTTGTTCTGAGATATCTGCGCCTTCCGGTGCCGGTCCAAGTCTTGCCGCGCTGCCATTTCCATGTGCTTTACCAACGGTGTGTCCACCTGCGGTAAGTGCAACAGTCTCTTCATCATTCATTGCCATACGTGCAAAAGTTTCGCGAACATGTGTAGCAGTTCGAAGTGGATCTGGTTTTCCATTTACGCCCTCAGGGTTTACATAGATCAGACCCATCTGTACTGCGGCAAGCGGATTCTCCATTGTGGTTGCATCGTTTAAATCTCCATAGCGAGAATCGCTCGGTGCAAGCCATTCTTTCTCTGAGCCCCAATAAATATCTATCTCTGGGTGCCAAATATCTGATCGGCCAAATGCAAAACCGAAAGTCTTAAGTCCCATAGATTCATATGCGATTGTTCCGGCTAAAACTAATAAGTCTGCCCAGCTAACTTTGTTGCCGTACTTCTTTTTAATTGGCCATAGAAGGCGACGAGCTTTATCTAGATTTACGTTATCTGGAAAGGAATTGAGTGGAGCAAATCTCATATTGCCAGTACCGCCACCGCCGCGACCATCTGCTGTTCGATAAGTTCCTGCGGCATGCCAGGAAAGGCGAATCATTAAACCACCGTAATGACCCCAATCTGCCGGCCACCACTTCTGACTATCTGTCATTAACGCAGTTAGATCTTTCTTAAGTGCGGCTACATCTAGCTTCTTTAACTCTTCGTTGTAATTAAAATCATTTCCCAAAGGATTAGTTTTAGTGTCATGCTGATGCAGGATGTCTAAGTTAAGGGACTTTGGCCACCAATCCATATTTGAATCTTCAACGGTAGTTAAGGCGCCATGAGCAACTGGGCACTTGCCGGAATTGGCTGAATCAGACATTTTCTATCTCCCTCATTAATTTGCGTCAACCTCTTAACTCTAATGGGCGGCAAATGAATGTTCATCTCGAATTCTTATCGCTAGAATCCAATGTGCTCGAAAAATGGACGCTATTTATCGTCCGCAACCGATATAAATCGCTATCCCTCTGGTTAA
>WLIM01000026.1 GCA_009702205.1 Actinomycetota bacterium
AATTCCCTTGATGTCTAGATCTACTTCAAATGATTCAGTCTGGCGTCCAAAAGCATTTCTGCGAACTTGCATATCAATACCGCCAAAAGTTTCCTGACCTGATGCCGGATCAACAATGGATTTACTAACAAGAATCATTCCCGCGCATGAGCCATAAGTAGGCATGCCATCTGCAATTCGATTTGAGATCAAATCAAATAAATCAAAAGCTTTGGCTAATTTACAAATAGTTGTTGATTCCCCGCCAGGAATAACCAAGGCGTCAACTTCAGCTATTTCTGCTGCAGTTTTTACTAATTTTCCAGGGACTCCACACTCAGCAAGTGCAATTAGATGTTCCCGAAAATCACCTTGGAGCGCTAAGACTCCAACGTTCATATTTACCAGCCCCGCTCAGCCAATCGATGAGGAACTGGAATATCTGCAACGTTGATGCCAACCATTGCTTCGCCCAAACCGCGTGAAGCATCAGCAACAATTTTTGCATCGTTGTAATACGTGGTTGCCTTTACGCATGCTGCTGCGCGCTTTGCCGCATCTCCAGATTTGAAGATTCCAGATCCAATGAAAACACCATCGGCGCCTAGTTGCATCATCATTGAAGCGTCAGCAGGAGTTGCAATTCCACCGGCAGTAAATAGGACCACTGGAAGTTTGCCTGTTTCTGCTACCTCTTTAACAAGTGCGTATGGTGCCTGAAGTTCTTTTGCTGCTACATAAAGTTCATCTTCGCGCATTGAAGTAAGTCGACGAATTTCGCTGCCGATCTTGCGCATGTGAGTTGTTGCGTTTGATACATCGCCAGTTCCGGCTTCACCTTTCGAGCGAATCATTGCAGCGCCTTCATTGATCCGACGTAGCGCCTCGCCTAAGTTTGTAGCACCGCATACGAATGGAATTGTGAAATTCCACTTATCAATGTGATGTTCGTAATCAGCTGGTGTCAAAACTTCAGACTCATCGATGTAATCAACGTTCAAAGTTTGTAAAATTTGAGCTTCGGCGAAGTGGCCAATGCGAACCTTTGCCATGACTGGAATTGATACTGCGGCCTGAATTTTTTCAATCATGTCAGGGTCCGACATCCGAGAAACGCCACCTTGTGCGCGAATATCTGCTGGAACTCTTTCGAGCGCCATAACGGCAACAGCGCCAGCATCTTCGGCAATCTTGGCTTGCTCAACATTGACGACATCCATGATGACGCCACCCTTAAGCATTTCTGCCATTCCACGTTTTACACGTGCACTGCCTACTTCAGTCTCATTGCCTTTAGACATCAACTTCTCCTGTGATTGCTTCTAATTTGGGTATCCCCTGGTTAAATCTTGGCTTAAGTCTACTTTGACTTTGAAGGCTTCGCACTCGGGGTTATTGCGGGATAAGTGAAGTTAGGCTCGCCATCGGTCAGCGCGATCCACACTTGGCCATCTGCAAAGTTAGCCACTGTGCCATCAGCTAGCGTCCAAATCGTTCCAACGCTGGCGCTTGGTCTCTGCCAATTAATTGCAACAACCTTGCCATCACGAAGCAAATATCCAGTTCCAGATCCCACGGTGTTGCTAAAGGGAGTGATTCCACCAACTTTGTCATGATAAATCGAATTCGTAATTGAAACTTTTTGAATTACTAAATTTGCGCCACCTAATTGTTTGCCATCAGAATCAAGATTTGGTTTGCCGTCATATGACAGTAACCAGCGTTTCTCGGCCATTGACCAAGTTGCGCCGTATCTTGAAGCTGGCCACTTAAAAGCAACACTGTCAACTTTCTTCGCTGTTTCTGCAACTTTTCCAAACTGCCAACCGACAGAGCGAACGCTGTCAATCTTCTTACCTTCGTTCTCGATAGTTTTTGTGAGAAGCGCATTGGCATCAAGCATCATATTTGTTGGTGCGTAACGATTTTTATCCGTTTGGTAGATAGAAGGAGGATTAATTTCAGCGCTCACATTTTCTAGATTTGCAGATGCAATAACTGGTCGCATCTTGCTCTGGGCGCCACTGTAAGCAAAAGCTACGCGACCATACTGCCCAAGAATTTCGATGTCACTAATTCGAGCAGAACGAACTGGTCCGATTAAAGCTGGAATTTTATTTGTAAAAATTGCCGCTAGACGAGTGAGCCCGCCTTCAACTTGTTCAATATAAACAACATCAGCGCTAGCTAATCCGACTTGAGGATGCGCTGGCGACGTATCGTCGATCTTCACCGCTAGAACTGGTCCGTTCTTTCCCGGCAAATTAGTTAGAACATTTCGCTCAACGCTCTTTCCTGAAACTTTCTTCACAATACTTGCTGGCGTCGCACATGAGCTCAGGACGATGAGCAGTGAAATACCCGCAAGAACTCTCTTGAAATTTTTCATAAAATGTCATCCTCAAATGAATAGCGCATAGGAAGCGGCGCATGTCCTGCAAGGCGAAAGAACCTGAATATGAAGCGACGACGCAAGTGCTGCGCACTCGAAACAGCTTCAGTATGAATCGTGATACCAACTGAAATTTTTTCAGTTAACGCTTTCAGCGAATCCAGCAAAATTGGATCTATCCCACTTGGCGCAGAAATCTCGTCAGCAAGTATTAGTTCCAGACTCTGTGAAAGTGAAATCTCGGCATCACTTCTCTCGACAATATTTGCCTCCCGGGCTTGATATGCCGCAGCAGTCAAAACCAAACTAGTTGCAGCATCCACGCCTTTAGAGAGCGCAATTTCAAGGGCAATTGCTGCGCGTTTCTGCAACAACGCATCGAGGTGCGCCCAAGAAGTTTCTACTCGATGGTGGAGCGCATCCAATCTTGAAGCAAGGGCTGATAAGTACCAACCAAAAATTACGAGCACGAAGGCAATAACAACTATGGTCTTAATCATTTGAACGTAGCCTATTCCAAAATCTATTTTCTGAAGCCAAAGTAACTTTTGTGTTGCCTACTAGTGCCATTTCATAAACTGAAAGAATTTGTTCACCAACTGTATTCCAATCAAATATTTGTGATCTTTCGAGCCCAGCTTCGGCGATTGCATTTCGTTCTCCATCATTTTGCAATAATTCGATAACGTTTTTCGCTAGCGAGCTTGCGCTTTCCGAGGTAAAAATCGCACCAGATTTTCCGCCTTCGAGTAGGTTCACAAATGCTGGTAAATCGCTAGCGACTATTGCAGTTTTCGCTGCCATCGCTTCAGTAAGAATAATCCCAAACGATTCGCCACCTGTGTTTGGAGCAATGTAAAGCGATATTGATTTGAAGAATTGAGCTTTCTCTAACTCTGAAATACGACCTAGGAAAGTTACCCGATCTCGAATTTGCGGTGAAACCTGCTTAGAAAAATCTGCGCTATCCCCTGGCCCAGCAATAAGAACGCGCAGATTCGGAATAGCTTTTACAATTTCTGGAATAGCATCAAGTAGAACACTCAAGCCTTTTCGTGGTTCATCAAAACGACCAATAAAACCAATCGTATTTGGCAAGGCCCACTCTGCTCGCGGGCCTACTCCGTTGAATTTACTAGTATCAATTCCATTCGGAATAACGACAGCTTCCGTATTGAATCTATCTTTAAGTGTCTCTCTGGCAATTTCACTGACAGCAATTTTTGCAGTTATGCGCTCTATTAGTGGGTCTAACATCGTGCCAATTGCGTTAGCAACTTTCTGCGAATTTGCTGCCGCATGGAATGTAGAAACCATCGGGCCATCGCCAGCCCACCCAGCTAGAAGTGATAGCGAAGGAATAGCCGGTTCATGCAGATGCAATAAATCAAATTCACCTGCTGATATCCATTGCTTAACTCTTGATGAAGCAATCGGACCAAAAATTACTTTTGCAACAGCTCCGTTGTACGGAATAGAAATTGGACGTCCAGCCGAAACAACCCAAGGCTCAATATTTCCATCTTCATCTGTTACTGGTGCAAGAACTGAAACGCTGTGCCCTCGTGCAATCAACCATTGCGCCAATTCCTTAATATGA
Organism: Actinomycetota bacterium; assembly: GCA_009702205.1. Lineage (GTDB taxonomy): Bacteria > Actinomycetota > Actinomycetes > Nanopelagicales > Nanopelagicaceae > AAA044-D11. The sequence continues at coordinate 3,972 of WLIM01000026.1, forward strand.
ATCTGCACCCCACCTGGTGTATCCCAACCATAAGGACAAACAACGCCAATCTTTAATTTACGCACTCTCGTCTACCCAAATTCTCTGCAACATGTGCCAGTCAACTGTGTGCCCAGAAATTTGCCTAGCGAAACGATCGGCCATAACTTGAGTCATCGCTGCAGCTTTTTCTCCCACGGAACCTTCGGCTGGTACCGGAATTGGCTCCTCAAAAATAATTCTTATACCGACCTCTTCGTACTTGACGTATGCAGTAATTAAATCGGCGCCTGTTTGAATAGCAAGAAGGGCGGGTCCGCCAGGCATACGTGCACCTTCACCAAAAAATTTAACTGGGATTCCATTTTTAGATAAATCTCTATCAGCTACTAGCGCAACCAACTTACCGGCGCGAAGTCTTTGCGAAAGCACTGCAATACTTCGTGAGTCCAAATCCAGTACTTCCATACCTATAGCAGTGCGATATTCCAGGAATTTGCGGAAGAGTTTCTCCGGCTTTAAATGCTCTGCAACAGTGGTTAATGGAATTCCGGTCGCGCAGAAATATGCGCCAGCGTGATCCCAGTTTCCGGCATGTGGCAAAGCAACTATGCAGCCACGCTTCTCTGAAATAGCATCCCGAAGAAAATTTTCATTTTCGCATATTGTTGTCGAAAGGAGACGTTCTTTATTCCATCCAGGAAATCTAAAAGTATCGCACCAATATCTCAAGTATGAACGCATTCCCGCATTAGTCAGAAATTCGATTTGATTTGAATCTAAACCCGGCTGAATTCTTTTGTAGTTGCTACGTAACCGCGAAACCCCTTTGCCATTCTTGCCATACAAAATATCTGCGAACCTATCTGCCAACCGGTATGCAAATTTTTCTGGAAGTAATCGCACGATTTTCCATGCCAAGCTATAACCTAAATAAACCAAATTTTCGCTCATTTCGAACCTCGGTAAACAATTGTCAATCTTTGAAACACAGTGATAACACTTGCAATCGCCAATATCCAAAATCCAATTCCCAAAACATAAGGGATACCTAGCCCCGCTAATCCAGTAGTTGCTAAGACAATAATCAAACGTTCGGTTCGCTCAGCGAAACCGCCGTTGCAGGGAATACCTAGAGATTCGGAACGAGCTTTGATGTATGAAATCAAAAAACCTAGAACTGTTGCAATTAAAAGAATGGGAACGATTGGATCTTCTATTTTGATTAGGTACCAAGTGATACTTCCTAGAATCAGTGCATCAGTTAATCGATCGAGAGTTGAATCGAGTAGCGCTCCCCAAGAGTTTGAACCTTTTTGAGATAATCTTGCGATTGTTCCATCTAGCAAATCAAAGAGCACAAAGAAGATTATTAATAGGGTCCCGACAAAGAAGTGACCATTTGTATAGGTTACAAGTGCTGAAATAATCGTGCCAAGTGCACCAATAGCTGTGATGGCGTTTGCTGAAATCCCAATGCGCAATAAGCCACTACAGATAGGTGTAATTAATCTGGTGACTGGGGCGCGTAATGATTCCTGAAGCATCTTTCCCATCGTAGGCTTGGTTGTCGTGAGCACCCAAATCTTCCCATCAATTACGCCCAATTTGCAGATATCTATCATCGGCAAATCGAGTGTTGAGATCGGTGACTTTTTTGGAATTGAGGCAGTCGCTCTTGAATTAAGCGACGCAGCCATTTTTATTGTGAGTGCACAAGATGGCATCTCCCCAGAGGATATTGAAAAGTGGGCAATAGCTAGAGAGCTCTATATTCCATCAATAGTTTTGATAACAGAATTAAGTAACGGCGAAGTAGATTTTGATGACATGAGTGCGATAGCTGGACGAATGTTGGATGAAGTCTTAACTCCTTATTTGGTTCTCCATGATGAAGAAGGCTTTCCAAGTGCACTAATTGATTTAGATACGTTAAAACTCTCTGACTATTCAGATGGAGTGCGCGTTGAACGTGAGAGTGATCCGGAACATAAAGTTTTGGTTTTCGAATTTCGCGCAGAACATTTGGATAAGACAGCGCAATTTGGTCCAACTGGATTTCAAGACGCACTTGCATTTCCGGCAATACCGTTTGTAGCTAAGAACAGTTTAGGAAGTTTTGAGATAGCTACTTTGTTAAATTCACTACCAAGCCGCAGCTAACGCAGCTCGAGTTTCGTTAAGTAATTGAGGTAGAACTTTAGTCTCACCAATCAATGGCATGAAGTTTGCATCTCCGGCCCAACGTGGAATTACGTGTTGATGGATATGTTCAGCCACTCCAGCTCCTGAGACTGCTCCTTGATTCATTCCCAAATTAAAACCTGCTGCTCCACTTACTTTGCGAAGCGTTGTCATCGCATGGGATGAGAGTTCAAAGATTTCATTTCGTTCACTTGTTGTCAGATCTGTTAAATCGGCAACGTGTCTGTTGGCACAAACAAGTAGATGTCCAGCGTTATATGGATAAAGATTCATAACTACATACGCCTCACTGCCTCTTGCAACGATTAAACCTTCTTCATCACTCAACTTTGGAATTCTGCAGAATGGACATTCGATTTCATTGCCTGGAAGTGGTCGATTTTCGCCCTCTAGATATGACATGCGATGTGGAGCCCAAAGACGTTGCCAGCGATCTGGCATTCCTGCCCCACCGTGTAATCGTGAATCAATCATCGTTAAATCTGGATTCGATTTGCAACAGCTGCTAAAACTTCAGCAATTGCATCATCAACAGAGATTCCATTTTTCTGTTCGCCATTGCGATATCTAAACGAAACTGCTCCCGCTTTTTGATCTTCCTCGCCTGCAATCATCATGAATGGAATTTTCTCAAGTTGAGCGCTACGCACTTTCTTCTGCATGCGATCATCAGAAGCATCAATATCTACACGTATTCCTGCTTTGCGCATTTTGGTTATAACTTCTTCCAAATAAGGAGTGAAAGTATCCGCTACTGGAATTCCTCGAACCTGAACTGGAGCTAACCACGGAGGGAAGGCGCCGGCATAGTGTTCGGTTAAAACACCAAAGAATCTTTCAATCGAACCAAATAGCGCACGGTGAATCATCACAGGTTGTTGTCTAGAACCATCTGATGCTTGGTATTCCAAATCAAATCTCTGTGGCAGCTGGAAATCAACTTGAATTGTGGACATCTGCCAAGTTCTACCAATTGCATCTTTAGCCTGGACTGAAATCTTTGGACCATAGAAAGCGGCGCCACCGGGATCTAATACAAGTTCTAAATTCTGTTTCGTTGCTGCGATACGAAGAGCTTCTGTTGCTGCTTCCCAATCTTCATCAGCGCCAACGGATTTCTCTGGATTCTTTGTTGAAAGTTCTAGATAGAAATCTTCAAGGCCATAATCTCGCAGCAAATTAAGTACGAATGTCAGCAAACTATCCAATTCACCTAGCATCTGATCTTTGGTGCAGTAGATGTGCGCGTCATCTTGAGTAAAACCACGAGCGCGAGTTAGGCCGTGAATTACTCCAGATTTTTCGTAACGGTAAACTGTTCCAAACTCAAATAGTCGAAGTGGAAGTTCGCGATACGACCTAGATGAAGATTTGTAAATAAGGTTATGGAACGGGCAGTTCATAGGCTTCATGTAATACTTTTGACCTGCGCGCTTAATAGTGCCATCCGCGTGAAGTTCTTCATCCATGACCATCGGTGGATACATGCCTTCGGAATACCACTGCAAGTGGCCTGAAGTTTCAAACAGTGCGGCCTTAGTTAAATGTGGTGAATAAACAAATTGATAATTCTCTTCTTCGTGCCGACGTCTTGAATAATCTTCCATGGCTCGGCGAATAATTCCGCCTTTTGGATGGAACACTGCAAGTCCAGAACCAACTTCTTCAGGGAAAGAGAAGAGATCTAACTCAGTTCCGAGTCGACGATGATCGCGCTTTTCCGCCTCTGCCAATAAATTCAAATATCCATCTAGCGCTTCTTGTGATGGCCAAGCTGTGCCATAAATACGTTGCAGCATTGGATTCTTCTCGGAACCTCGCCAATATGCAGCAGCGGTGCGCATTAATTTAAATGCTGGAATATGTTTTGTTGAAGGTAGATGTGGACCTCGACATAAATCACTCCATGCGGGTTGACCATCGCGCCCCAAGTTGTCGTAGATAGTTAATTCGCCAGCTCCGACTTCGACACTTGATTCATCATCGGTCGCTGTTGATTTAAGACCAATTAGTTCACATTTAAATGGCTCGTGTGCAAGTTCAGCAAGGGCTTCTTTATCTGTGACAACTCTTCGACGAAATCTCTGACCGGCTTTAATAATTTTACGCATGGAAGATTCGAGTTTTTCCAGATCATCTGGATTAAATGGTTTTAGCGGATCAAAATCATAATAAAAGCCATCTGTAATTGGTGGCCCAATTCCTAATTTAGTTTCTGGAAAAACTTCCTGTACTGCTTGAGCCATGACATGCGCTGTCGAATGTCGCAAGACCGAAAGCCCCTCGGGCGAATCAATGCTCACTGACTCAACAACATCCCCATCTTTAAGCTCGCTCCATAAATCTTTGAGATCGCCATTAATCTTGCAGACAACAACATCATTTTTTTCGGCAAATAACTGGGTAGGGCGAATTTCAGACTCGACGCTGCGTTTCTCGCCATTTACTGAAATAGAAATATTTGCCACGCGCTTAGCCTACCGAATTAGCTTGCAATATTTCCCGCAATTTAACCGCCCACTGCTTACTGATTTCATCCTCTTGCAATTTTCGCCCTGCAATCTCGCTAATGGGTTGTGAAATCCGAAGAGCCGAAAGCGCGAATGCGTGTGTGGCCCTTTCTAGCTCTGACGCAGATATTTCACTTTCGATAGCTAAGCCATTGAAAATAACTAATCCCCTAATAATTCCTGGAAGCACACCAGAATCTAGGCTTGGAGTTACCCATAAATTATCGATGCGGAAAACATAATTAGAGATTGCGCCTTCGCAGACCATCTTCTCCTGATTAATAATGATTACTTCATCAAAGCCATCGACGCGCGCATCCGTTAACATTCTTAGATTATCGCTATATGGAAACACTTTATGCGCTTTGGCGGAAACATCCACCACACAATCTCTTATTCCTACCTTCGCGCTGTTCTTTGATTCAACATATGGATCTAGTGATACTTGAAAAGTCTCGCCAAAGGTTAGTCGTAACCTACCTAATTCAATTTGATCTAACCTTCCGATTTTCTCAAAAATCTCTCGATCACTCGGCACTGAAAATCCCAAAGCGAGAGCGCTATTCCGTGCCCGATCCAAATGTTCGCGCAATAACTGTGGCGTACCATTTTCAACGCGAATAGTTTCAAATAACCCTGAACCAAACGGCCAACGATCGCTTCGCAAACCACCTGCGATAGAAAGTAACTTCGATGCTTTTAGCTCCGTCTCTTCCCACTCGGAAGACGGATCACTTGCCCAAGTAATTCCAGCGCCTGTGCCAAATTTCAAAATACTTCCACTCTTCCAGAAGATTCGAATTGCAACACTTAAAACGCACTCGGTGCCTTCAATCCATCCGAGTGCTCCGCAATAAGGGCCTCTAGTACTTGGTTCTTCTTGGGCTATCAATTGAATGGCTGTGTATTTAGGAGTTCCACTTACTGAACCAGGTGGCAGAACATTTTCGAAAATTTGACCCCAACTTACCTCACTCGACACTTCGCCAACTACATCTGAAACTAAGTGCTCCAAACCCGGGTGCAATTCTGCGCGAAGTAGTTCTTTAACTTTTACTGTTCCAGGTCGGCAGATTCTTCCGAAATCATTTCGCATTAGATCTACAATCATTATGTTCTCGGATTTATCTTTCTCTGAAAAATTAGAACCAGTCTCGGCCAATTTACGTGTTCCCTTTATTGGGCTTGTCTTAAGCTCGAAACCTGTTCGGGAGATAAACAGTTCGGGCGACGCCGAAGCAATTTCAAAATCTGGAAGCCTTAGAAATGAGGAATTGGGTGCGGGATTCTTCGTTAGAAGTTTGGCAAAAAGTGGAGCTAGTGAAAGCTTGCTATCAATTTCGGTCTTCAATATTCGACAGGCATTTACTTGATAAACATTTCCAAGTTCGATCTCACTTCGAATTTTCTCAACATAATTCTCATACTCACTCTGCGAGAGTGTGCTCTCCCAAACCCCCGTGAGGCCAAGCCACTCTTCGACCTTTGGAAATGCCACTCCCCTAGCAACGCTTGCAAATTTCGCGAAGGTGTATTTTCCTTCAAAAGTTGTTGTCACAGCCCAGAATCCACCATCGTTTAGAACGGCAGGGTCACTACTTATTTCGATTAAATCGGTCGCTAAAATCCCATTCATCCAGAAGAAGGGCTGGTTATTTTCCACGGGGCAACGGTAGATGACGCGAAGGAAATTAACCCGATATCACGTGGGATCTTGCGCTTTGGCGCTTGCCCGTTTGTTGCGCTAGATTTGCCCTCTTGATTCTGCAGAAATGTGGATTGCAAGAATGCGGACGTAGCGCAGTTGGTAGCGCGGAACCTTGCCAAGGTTCAGGTCGCCGGTTCGAACCCGGTCGTCCGCTC
>WLIM01000027.1 GCA_009702205.1 Actinomycetota bacterium
AAAACTTTAATTTGAATATTTTTCGCAACAGCTGCGCGCTAATCGATATCCCGGATCACTTATTCCTGGCATGCCTGCATCAGTAACAACCAATAAATCAGAACCGCTCTCCATAATCTTTACTAATTCATCTAATCTCTCAATTTCATTGCCTTCGAAGAATGAAATTATTTTTGCAGAATAGGTAACGCCCAAATCAGAACAGAGACGAGTAAATTTTCGAGAATCCTCGGCAGCGATATATTTTGCAGAAACGATAGCTTCGCGCAAATTTGCAGACGCATCCGATGGATTACCAAGCGGAATCGCGGCGAGAATAAGCATTGGGTAATTCTCGCAGGCTTTAGGCTTACCTCATGACAACCAGAGTGCGCATTACGCGTGATTGGGCAGTAGCTCTGGGATTCGGCACGATCGGATTGCTTCTGCGGCTGTGGAATTTAGCTAGCCCTAAGGGAAAGATTTTCGATGAAGTTTATTATGCGACAAATGCTCATTCACTTTTATTAAATGGCGTGGAGCTAAATGCAAAAACTGGAGCAAGTGAGTTCATAGTTCATCCCCCAACCGGAAAATGGCTAATTGCTGGCGGGATAAAACTCTTTGGGTATAACGAATTTGGCTGGCGTTTCTCGGCCGCCTTAGCTGGATCAATTTCTATTATCTTGATGTATTTCACCGCAAAGGCGCTATTTAATAAGCCGTTCTTAAGTGGCTTTGCTGCTTTCTTAGTTCTGGCAGATGGTCTGCATCTTGTTCATTCAAGAGTTGCCCTTCTAGATATTTTCTTACTTCTTTTTATTCAAATAGCAGTTCTGGCACTTATCAATCAGAGATATTGGATTACTTCAATCGCACTCGGACTTGCAATTTCAACAAAGTGGAGCGGCTTTTATCTTCTAGTTGCCCTTGCCTTTCTAGTTTTAATTATTGACTATCGGAAATTTAGATTTCTCGGTTCGAGCAATCCACTTAAGAACTTAATCCAAAATAACTTTGTGCTCAGATTTCTGCAATTTGGAGTTCTACCGCTGGCTACATATGTTGCAACTTGGGTCGGTTGGTTTGCGAGTAAAACTGGGTGGGATCGGAACTGGTCACCAAATATTGCTAAATCTTTCTGGCACTACCACGCAGAGATTTTAAATTTTCACGCACACTTAACAGAGCCGCATCCATATGAAGCAAATCCGTGGAGCTGGTTAATTCAAGGACGGCCAACATCTCTTTTTTATTCGACACCAAAAAATTGTGGCGCATCTAGTTGCGCACAAGAAGTTTTGGCACTTGGAACTCCAGTTCTATGGTGGGCTGCAACATTTACATTGGCTATAACTTTTGGATATTGGATAAGCAGGCGAGAATGGCAAGCTGAAATTCTTCTTGTAGTTGTGGCCGCAAGTTATCTTCCTTGGTTCGCCTTCCAACAGCGGACAATGTTTAGTTTTTATGCAATCGCATTTGAGCCATTCCTCTTGCTAACAATCGTTTATGTCTTCAATAAGATTCCGCGAAATCAGCGTCAAATAACGCTGATATTTGGGGCGGTAGTTCTAGCTAATTTTCTTTATTTCTTACCACTTTATTTAGGAACACCAATTTCCTACAACTCATGGCACGATCACATGTGGCTGCCAAGTTGGATCTAGCTGGATTACTTATTCGTTAACAGCGCCAAATCTTTTTTCGGCTGCGTTCTCTTCAAGCTCTTGATCAAATAGATCATCACGTGAAGGCAGAATTGACTCGTCTTGCGCTTGTTGCGAAGCGCTCCAAGCGCCAGGAATTGTTAGATCAATTACGCGATTTGAAGGAATCGCTTTTGGCGCAGTCGCATACGTTGGTTTCGGAATACTTGTTGGCTGCCAAGTTGGTCCATCTTTAGGAATTACTACAACACCTGCTGTATCAATTCTTTCGATTAGCGGAATCCAGTGCTCTTTATTTTCCTCTACAAAATCAATGCGTGATGAGAAAGTTATTCTCTCAATAGGTTCAGTAATAACGGTTGCGGATGAAATTTGTTGGAAAGCTTTGATGCGACGTTGCTTAAGTTGCGCAGTAACAATTTGCCTTCTCACATGCACAACGTAAATTGCGAGCGCAGTTGTTGGGATTAATAAAATTGGAGTCGAGATCACACCAATTGCACAGAGCGCGCCAATTGTTACAAATGCAAAAGTAAGTGAACCAAAAATTATTCTACGATTTGCAATTTGATTCTGTTTCTTAAAGTTATCGCTGGCACTTTGTCCTGGATTGGAAGTTCCGGTTTCGCCGACTACTCGCATTGCACTTTTATATCGTTCCGCAGATTTTCCTGAAGCTTCATCATGACTTGTGATCCACTTTGGCAAGAAATAGGCCGCCCACATCCCAAGGATGATTAAGTAGATAAAACCGGAGGCCATGGAGTAGAACGATAATTCTAGGCGGGGTAAATCTCGGGGATTTCAGCGGTATGTCTGTATTAAAAGGTATTACTTAATTCTTGGATTTTCTTTTACATAAGTTAGATGATCTCGCCAAGCCCCATCAATATGTAAGTATCTTGGCCGAACGCCCTCGAAAATATAGCCAGCTTTTTCAGCTACCCGCTTTGAGGCATCATTCTCTGGACGCAGATTTATTTCGATTCTATGCAGGGATAAATCATTTAATCCGAAATCCGTCAGTATTGAAACCGCCTTGGTTGTGTACCCTTTGTTGGCATATCTCTGGTCTATCCAATATCCAATATGGCCGCCGCGCATAGCGCCAAAGACAATTCCGCCTAAGGTTATTTGTCCGATGAATTTCTCTGCGCCATTCTCCTTAATCCAAATACCAAGAGAGATAGATCTAAGGCTCATTCCATCTCTGCGATATTGAAGAACCATTCCAACAAATGACGGGAGTGGTAGGTGGGAATCAATTTCCGGACGAGTGGCCTCCCAAGGTGCAAGCCATTCTCTATTTTTCGCCCGACAGGAATCCCAAGCTGCTTTATCGCGGAAACGAAGTGGACGAAGAAATATCTCGCCACCAGAAAGTTTTATTGGCCAGTCGCTTGTGGCGCCCAATTAATTTGAACTCCGTTCCAGCACCATTACATCCACAATCTCGCCGGCTTTAATTCCGGCAGATTTTTCGGGAACAATTATTAAAGAATTTGCATCTGAAAGTGAGACTAAGTCGCCTTGTTCATCTAGCGCGGTCGCAACAACACCATTTTCTGAAGTTAGAAGTGCGCGAACAAAACCACTCTCGCCTGGGACTGCCGAGATTGAATTCTTAAGCTTTGCCTTCAATTGGTTTCGGAAAATATTTGGGGCGCCCAACATCTTTCTAATCATTGGACGAACAAAAATTTCAGCAGCGATGCCTGCTACAACTGGGTCGCCAGGTAGGGTAATAACTGGAGTGTTATCCGGACCGATCAGTCCGAAATTATGTAATCCACTCTCGCTCATCTTTGGTCGGACCGTTGTAATTTCACCAAGTTCTTTTAGAACTGCGGTAATTAACTCAAATGATTCATCATGGCGCTCACCGCTTATTACGATTAAATCAGCGCGAACAAGTTGATCTTCGATTACCTCTTTTAGTTGCTGATGATTCTCCGGGATTGTGTGAACCCGAAAACCATTTGCTCCAGCTTCTCGTACTGCAGTAGTTAGCATCCAAGAATTTGTTTCAAACTCATCTTCTGAATCAGTTAGTGCTTGACCTGGTTCAACTAAATCATCGCCGGCTGAAATAACAACAACTCTTGGGTGAGGCAGAGTTGGCAATCGATCCAAACCAATCGAAGCGGCAAGGCCAATCTGAGTAGATCTAATTCGTGAACCACTTCGCAGAACTAGTCGTTCGCCAGCATAAATATCCGAAGCCAAGGTTGCACCATGCGCATCTAAAAGTGGCATATCGAAAGGTGCTAGTGGTGCGGCGATTTCAAGTAACTTCGCAAGAAGCTCTTCGACGCTCGGCTGTTGTTCCATGACTAAACCCTACTTGTTAATTAGAGTATTTCCGTGGATATAAGTAACTCTAAAAAACAAGAATTGCGAAAGCGATTTCGTGCCGAACGTTCACTCCGTGATTTAGCTGAATCTTGGACTCACATAATTAAATCTGAGGAATTTTTGGCAGCTAAAACAATTGCGAGTTACATCTCATATGGCGATGAGCCACAAACTAAAGATTTGAATGAAGCAATTTTAAAAAGTGGCAAGACATTGCTACTGCCAAGGGTGCTAAAAGATAAGAGTTTGGAGTGGATTGCCTGGAATGGGGACTCTGGTGCCTTAGTTAAGAGTGGAAAGATTCTTGAACCTAAAGGCGAAGCAATTTCTGGAACCGAAATTGATATTGTGATTGTTCCAACTCTGCATGCTAATCGTGATGGTTATCGATTGGGACAAGGTGGTGGATCTTATGATCGAGCACTAGCGCAAATCTCGGCTTGGAGCCTTGGACTTATTTATTCTGGAGAATTAACTGTTGAGCCATTTCCGGTTGAATCTCATGACGTTAAATTAAGCGCAATCGCAACACCAGATTTAATTGTTCGATTTACAAACTAATTTAAATCATTTAGGTGGCGAGCCATCACAACTCGTTGAACTTGGTTAGTTCCTTCATAGATTTGAGTTAACTTTGCATCGCGCATCATGCGCTCAACTGGGTAATCAGATACATAGCCATATCCACCAAGTACCTGGACAGCATCAGTCGTGACTTTCATGGCCACATCGGTTGCAAAACATTTTGCTGCGGCCGAGAAGAAAGTTAAATCCTTCTCACCGCGCTCACTCTTTACGGCTGCGGCATAGGTAAGTTGTCTTGCAGCTGCAATATTCATTGCCATATCTGCCAACATAAATTGCACGCCTTGAAAGTCAAATATCTCTTTGCCAAATTGCTTTCGCTCATGTGAATAATTCGTGGCTACTTCAAATGCTCCTTGTGCAATTCCAAGAGCCTGGGCAGCGATAGTAATTCTGGTGTGATCTAAAGTCTGCATCGCCAAGGCAAAACCAGATCCAATTGCACCAATTCGGCGATCATCTGGAATCGTTACTGAATCAAAATAAACTTCTCGAGTCGGAGATCCTCTAAATCCCATCTTCTTTTCATGCGCACCAAATGAAACACCGGCATCGCTCTTTTCAACTATGAATGCCGTAATTCCTTTTGCACCTAACGCTGGATCGGTTTGGGCTAAAACTGTGTAGAAGTCGGAGAAACCCGCATTTGAAATCCATTTTTTGCTTCCGCTAATTACCCAACTTTCGCCATCCTTAACTGCTTTAGTTTTCATAGCAGCAGCATCAGACCCCGCTTCAGATTCTGAAAGGCAGTAAGAGAATCCTTTCCCCGCAACTAGTTGTGGCAAGTACTTTTTCTTCTGTTCGCCATTTCCTGCAAGAATTAAAGGTAGTGATCCCAATTTGTTTACAGCTGGAATAAGAGATGTAGCTGCACACACTCGCGCAACTTCTTCAATAATTATTACAGTCGCAAGTGAATCGGCACCTTGGCCACCATATTTTGCATCAACATGTGCTGCTGCAAGATCACTAGCTTGAAGTGCTTCATAAGCTTCTTGCGGAAATCTAGAATTTTCATCTACATCTTTTGCGAACGGTGCAATCTTTTTCGTTGCCAGCGCTCGTACGCTTTCGCGTAGTGCGTCATACTCCTCGCCAATTAAAGATTCCATGTGCTTATTAACTCAATTTTCAGGGCGCTCGTCTAGTCGCTGCAGGCTTGCTAAATATTTGTTGTATTTTGCTAAATCATCATCCTCGCCCATCGCCGCGGCACGATCTTCAGCGCGGTCTATCCTTTTACTCTCTTTGCGATCTTCACGAACCCATTGGATAAAAGTTGCAACCAAAGCAATCAAAATTGGGATTTCTCCCATAGCCCAACCAACTGCGCCACCAGCGTTCTGATCAGCGAGCAAATCTAGCGACCATGGTCGTTGCAAGCTTGCAAAGTAACCACCATCTAAAAGTGTGGTTGCAGATAGAAGTGCAATAGAGAAGAAAGCGTGGATGCTCATTGCAGCAAAGAGAACAATTATCCGAACAATATGTGGAACCCGCTTTGGGCTTGGATCGATTCCGACAATTACATGGAAGAAGAGCGCACCAGCCAAAAGAAAATGAATATTCATAAATAAGTGACCACTGTGAGTCTGCATAAGATTTCCAAATAGCGGGGTCATGTAAAGCAGAAATAGCGAACCATCAAAGATCGAGAGAGCTACTACGGGATTTGATAGAACTTGAAAATATTTTGAGTGGAGAAATGAAATTAAAGTTCCGCGGATTCCGCGCTCTTCATGAGTTCGCCCTATCGGCAAAGTGCGCAGGGCCAAAGTTATCGGCGCGCTTAAAACAAAACCGATTGGAGCAATCATTCCTAAAACCATATGAGCGACCATGTGATATGAAAAAGCGAAGTGTGCGTATGCACCAAGACCACCACTGGTTGCAAAGTCGGTAGCTGCAACTGCAAGAGCAAAGGATACGGTGCGACCAACTGGCCACTTGTCACCACGTTTTGCGAGTATTACTACACCTCTTATATATAAAGCTGTAATAAAAATTAGTAACCCGATAAATGCTGCATCTGGCACATATGTAATAAGTATATTTTTGAAGCTTGGCGCTGGAAGCATTGGACTGCCTGCAATACTTTCGGCTACATCAATGTTTCTAGGATTGCGTAATTGTGGTGGGGCACTAGTTGATAACCAAGCACCAACGCTGATAGCTAAAATCATTACAACAATTTCAACTACAAGAAGTTGATAAACCTGCTTGGATTCATGCATTTTCTTCATTAGATACTTACGGTGTGTGGCACCAATAAAAATTAAGATTGCACTCAAAAATATTTTATAAATAACTAGGTTCGCATACTGTGAATTCCAGGCTTCTTTAAAGTTAAGCCGAGTCCAAGCGTTTACTGCCCCGCTTGTGCAAACTGCAATCGCAGACCAGAGAGCTAAGGCGCTAAAACGTGGCAAGGAAAGTGCGCGCTCTGACTTATTTATAAGGATTAAGGCGATAATCCCGCCGACCCACAACGAAATGGCGACTACGTGAATAAGTAAGGAGCCAATAGCTAGGCCGTGGTTTCCTGAACTACTTGAATGGCTCTGGAAAACCGGAGCTAGGACGCCGATGAAAGTAAAAATCAAACCAAAGATTGCACCAGTAGTTCGCTTCATTCTAGGTGTTAGTAATAAAACTAAAATAGCAGCCAGGATATTTATTGCATAACTTTTTCCAAGTGCAGTTTGGGTGATGAAAGATCTAATAACTACTGGGTCAAATGATTCTGAAATTGGGGTGGCAAGTAAATTCGCTAATTCGACAAACAAGACGCCAAGGCTCGACATGAGCCACGCCGCAGCTGGAATTACTGCCAGGTTTCGAATTCGAATCGCTTCAGGCAAAAACTTTGCGTGTTCCTCTTTAATTAAGAATGCAATCGCAAGAAGTAGCCCAATTAAAGTTACTGAAGAGAGAACTTGAAGATCTTTTACAAGCGGAGTTAAAAAATTGAGGGTGCCAGAATTTCCTGGAATATGAGTCTCTGTCGAAAAGCGCATAACTTAACTTCGATTATTTACGCTTATTATTTGAAGATCGCTTGGGACCACCGAAACTTTGCTTTGCATACCAAATTAGAAAAACAAAGACGAATGCAGCAAGAACCAAAAGGGTATAAACAAAGGCATTTGATCCGCTGTTTAAGTTTTTATTATCTTGCGTGGTCCCAGATTGAGTTGGGGCTGGCGTTGGAGTTCCGATACTTGTTGGGGCATTAAACATAAATGTGTAGGACCCAGTAAGTGGATCTTCGGTATCTGAAAGCAAGGTGTAATTCACGGTGTAAACACCAGTTTTAATTAATTCAGTTAAACCAACTTCAGCGCTATTGCCATTAATAGTTATAGATCCATCATCAACCGCAACACCATTTGGATCATTAACAACAATTAAACTTCCTTGTTCAGAGAGCGGCGCAGCTGTTGAAATAGATATTGAATTTGGCGAAGTCGTGAGAACTGATCCGGCTTGTGGAACTGCGGCGGTAATGCTGTTTGCGTAAGCAGATGAAGTAAGGATTGGCAGGAGAAGAATTGCCCCCGCGATAACACTTCGAATTACTCGGCCGGCAGCCATGATTGCCCCTCTATTTGAACCTCGATTAGATGTAATTCTCTCACTTCTTTACAATACTCACTATGCCTACATATGAATATGCCTGCACCAAGTGCGGCCATCAATTCGAGGCTTTCCAATCATTTAGCGAAGATGCCCTTACTGAATGCCCAGAGTGCAAAGGTGAAGTACAGAAGGTTTATTCAAATGTTGGAGTAGTTTTCAAAGGTTCAGGGTTTTATAAAACTGATTCCAGAACTTCAAAACCACTTTCAGCGTCGACATCACCAACACCACCTGCTAAAAATGATTAACCGTGATGCGGTGGGCGATCGTCTTGAATCTCAGCGTCACGCTTTGAATCATCATCTTCTCGTGGATCAATCTCATCTTGCGTTACTTTCGGCAAAATTTTCGGATCGCTCATAACTAAATACTAATCAACTAACAGAGAGAATAGAAGTCATGTTTGAGAAGTTGGGTCACTTATTAGTAAGACGCCGCAAGGCAGTACTGGCAGGCTTCATCGTTACCGCGATTGCAGCAGGTGTAGTTGGTTCACTGGTATTTGCTCGACTCGAAGGCGGTGGATATTCAGATCCAGGAAGTGATTCATACAAAGCTGCAACTTACTTAAACGATACTTTTAAAGTTAAAGACCCAGCAATTATTTTTGTCATCGATGCAGGTAAGAGCGTTTCCGATCCAGCTGTTGCTGCAGAAGTTGCACCGATAGAAGCAGAACTTCGTTCAATGCCAGATATTGCTAAAACATTGTCATATTGGAGCGCCGGTGGTGCGAAACAATTAATGAGCGCAGATGGAACCGCCGCATATTTATTTATCTATGGACATAAATCAGATCCAACTCTCTTAACATCTTTAGCTGCAGAATTACAGAAAAAATATGATAAAAAAATTGGAAACCTAAGAATTTACGTAGGTGGATTCTCGACATTCAACCATGCGGTTAACGATAAAATTTCCAAAGATTTGGCGCTAGCTGAATCAATCTCAATCCCTTTAACTTTCATATTCTTACTCTTTGTTTTCGGGGGCTTAATTGCTTCTGCAATGCCAGTGGTAGTTGGCGTAAGCGCAATTCTTGGCGCATTCCTGATTCTTTACTTAATAAGTTTGGTTACTGGCGTAAGTATCTTCGCGCTAAACCTCGTGACCGGTATGGGCATGGGACTTGGCATCGATTACTCACTCCTAATGGTTAATCGTTTTCGCGAAGAACTTCATGCCGGAAAGAGCGTTGAAGAATCGGTCGCGCAGACAGTAAAAACCGCTGGCCGAACTGTTTTCTTCTCGGGAATTACCGTAATGATCAGCCTTGCTGCACTTATGTTTTTCCCACAAATGTTCTTGAAGTCCTTTGGATATGCGGGTGTATCTGTTGTTGCAATAGCAATTCTCGGAGCTTTGATTCCACTGCCAGCAATATTGGCTTTACTTGGCAGCAAAATAGATAAGTTCGTCGTTCGCAAAAGTGCAATTACACCTAAAGAAGATGGTCGTTGGGCACACACTGCGCGATATGTAATGAAGCGCCCTGTCGCCGTAGTAGTACTTGTTCTTCTAATTCTTGGAACACTTGCAGCACCGATAAAAGATATTGTTTTCTCGCAAGTTGATACCAGAGTTCTACCCGCATCTAACAAGGCCGCTATCGCCGCAAAAGTTGGATTAGATAAATTTCCTGGTCAACAAGGAAACCCAATCGAAATAATTATTCCTGATGGAACTACCAAAATGGTTGAGGTAAATAGCTTTGTGAGTGATCTTGCAAATGTTTCTGGAGTTATTGCAGTCGGTGCACCAGAAACTGCTGGTACTGATATTCGAATTGCGGCAATTCACAGTATGAGTGCTCGTTCACCTGCTGCTGAAAAAATGATTAAGGAAATTCGCGCCCTAAATGTTCCGCAAGGAACTTTAGTTGGTGGTGTTGCTGCTGACTATGCAGATAGCCAGATAGGAATTGCTAAGAAATTACCACTTGCTCTTCTCTGGATTGCAATAGGAACTCTCCTGCTCTTATTTATGTTTACTGGATCAATAATTCTTCCAATTAAGGCAGTTCTTTTGAATTTGCTTTCATTATCGGCAACACTTGGAGTTCTAACTTGGATCTTCATTGGCGGCCATTTGAATTGGCTTGTAGGGTCATTCACAAATACCGGAACAATCGATACTTCAATGGTTATTCTGATTGCAGTAGTTGCTTTCGGTTTATCTATGGACTACGAAGTATTTCTTCTTTCACGCATTAAAGAGGAGCACGATGCCGGCCATTCAAATATCGAATCGGT
>WLIM01000028.1 GCA_009702205.1 Actinomycetota bacterium
ATAGGTGCAAGAGAGACGATTTCAGATGTAATTCCGTGAATATTTGAGTTTGAAATATCTCGTTCGGGATTAATAAGAGTTTCCCACTCTTGAATTATTTCATTTCCATCAACTAGAACTATTCCGATTTCAATAATTCGATCTGTTTTTCCAAACCCAGTTGTCTCCGTATCGACTACTGCAAATCTATTCATGCGGTAAAAATATCTAATACCGCCGACAAATGTAAGTTCTCGTAACTAAGTGAGCGCTTGCCCTAAGCCGATTCATTGCCAAAGACCGGCTCTGGTATCGAGCCCGCGTTATGTTCGACCAGAGTCCAACCTGTTGTAATAAAGGTATTTGGCTCAATCACAGACCACGAAGCGTTGGAGAGCCCGCCTAAAGTCGCCCACTTTTCAAAAGGCATTTCTAAAATCGATCCGAGAAGTGCGCGAGACGTTCCTCCGTGAGTTACAAAAATAATTGTTCCAGATGCTTCAGCAATTCCACGATCGACTGCGGCACGTGCACGTTTTGCAACTTCAGTTCGAGATTCACCAATCTCGCCAGCCTTCACATCGCCGCCGAACATCCACTGCTTAAATCTTTCGCCATCTTCTTCACGATTTTGTGCGCCAGTCTTTCCTTCCCAATTTCCGCCATTTGTCTCGCGCAAATCAGGGTCGATCTCTAGTTTAATTCCAGTTAAATCAACAAGTGCTTGCGCAGTTTGTTTTGCTCGGATTAAGTCACTTGAAATGATTCGACTTGGATTCATTCCAGCTAAAACTTTTGCGGCATGTCCAACTTGATAAAGCCCAACTTGATTTAGTGGGATATCAGAGTGACCTTGGTAGCGATTTTCAACATTCCAATCAGTCTGGCCATGTCGCCAGAGAACGATTCGAAGTTTAGATTTTTCGCTCATTTAAACTATCTCGCTTCAGATACCGCAAGTGGAATACGAGGGCAATCATTCCAGAGTCGATCAAGCATGTAATAGTTGCGAAGTTCTTGGCTCTGAATATGAACAACTAGATCAGAGTAATCAAGAAGTATCCACTGGCCTTTTCCTTCGCGGCGAATCGGTTTTTCACCTATCTCTGCCATCGCCTTAAAGACCCCATCAGCAATCGCATCAACCTGAACTTCATTAGATCCTGTTGCAATTAAAAATACCTCTGAAAGAACCATTTGTTCTGTCATATCAATTGCGATGATATCTACGCCGAGTTTTTCAGCAATTGCTTCTGCTGCTACTTGTGCCAGATTAATAACACTCTTACCTGCTGCCATATAGGCCTCTATCTTTTATATATTTAAGCACGGAAGGAGAGATTGTTTCTGGAGTTTTTCCATTGGCAAAATCTTCACGGATTTGGGTCGCACTAATATCTAGCGCCGTTATTTCTAACTCTTTAAATTCAGATGGAATTGCACCTGGCCGTTTAATTACTAAAATCTCGGCTTGCTTCTTAACATCATCGCTGCGCTTCCACTTGTGGAAAGTTGCGGCGGCATCAGTTCCTAAAATTAGCGTGAACTCATCTTTCGGAAAAAATGCGCGAAGTGATTGCAAAGTATCAAAGGTATAGGTCGCACCTTTTCGAGATGTTTCAATATCTAGGACTACAACTTTTTCTTGTAAATCTTCAGATAAATCTTCAAGGGCTTTGCTGCACATTTCCAAGCGTTCCCCTGGAGTCGCGACCGGTTTAGTAGGGCGCAGATATGGGTCGCCAGTAGGAATCAACATTATTTGATCAAATTTTTTAGCGAGAGCTTCAATTACATGAAGGTGGCCAAGATGAGGTGGATCGAATGTCCCACCAAGAATTCCTACTTTAGAGATGGGATTAATCCCGATCTATGCGGAGTGTTAAATAAAGTAAAAGCGACAAGATGCCAAAGGCAAATAGCCCAAAGAAAATTGGTGGTGCTGAAAGTTCACGAACGGTTTCGGAATGCAAAATCATAGGTAGAACTTTACCCCAAAGCTTCGGCTCCGCCAGCAAGTAAAGTTTTGAATTCGCTCTCATTTAATACGCGAACCCCGAGTTCTTCTGCTTTGGCCAATTTAGAGCCCGCCGCTTCACCAGCAACTACATAATCGGTCTTTTTTGAAACCGAAGAAGATGTTTTTCCGCCGTGTTCCGCTATTACTTCTGAAACACCATCTCTTGTGAAATCTTCAAGTGATCCAGTGACCACCAAAGTCAGACCAGCCAGGGTTTGCGGTGCCGTTGAAGCTTTTGCAGTTTCAACCAGTGAAACACCTGACTTCTCCCATTTTCTAATAATTTCTTTATGCCAATCAATCGCGAACCATTCAATTATTGATTTTGCAATTACATCTCCAACGCCATCAGTTTCGGAAAGTTCACTTTCACTTGCGGTAGAAATTGCTTGAATCGAACCGAAATTCTTAGCCAGCGCCGCAGCCGCAGTAGGCCCGACATGTCTAATGGATAGCGAAACGAGGATTCGCCAAAGCGGCTTCTGTTTTGCTGCTTCTAAGCCCTTTAAGAATTTTTCAACATTTAGACCAAGCGAACCATCCTTCTTTAAGAAGAAATCAGATTTTGCTAAATCTTTTTCAGTTAAGGCAAATAAATCTGATTCATCAGCAATCAATTTATCTTCCAATAGCGCACTGGCCGCTTCATAACCCAAGACATCAATATCGAGTGCTACACGCGAACCAATGTAGTAAATGCGTTCACGCAATTGCGCAGGACAGCTTTGGGTATTTGGACATCTGATGTCGACATCGCCTTCGGTAATGGCGCGCAATTTACTTCCACAATCCGGGCACTTGGTTGGCATCACAAATGGCTTCTCGCTGCCATTACGTTTTGCGATTACCGGGCCTAAAACTTCAGGGATCACATCTCCGGCTTTTCGAATCAAAACCGTATCACCGATGAGAATTCCCTTGCGCACAACTTCTTCGGCATTATGCAAAGTCGCATTTGTAACAGTTGATCCTGCAACTTTTACTGGTTCCATAAAGGCAAATGGTGTGACACGACCAGTGCGCCCAACACTTACCTTTATATCTAATAATTTTGTTGTGACTTCTTCGGGTGGATATTTGTAAGCAATTGCCCACTTCGGCGCCCGCGCCGTAAAACCAAGTTCGCTCTGGGTTACGAACTCATTTACTTTTATAACTATTCCGTCAATTTCATGTTCAATATCGTGGCGGTGGTCTGCGTAATAAGCCACAAATTCACTTACTTGCGCCGGTGTAGAAACTACTTTGAATCTAGAACTAGTTGGCAGACCAAATCCTTTAAGAATTTCATATGCCTGACTCTGCGAATTCAATTCCAACCCTTTAGATGCTCCGATGCCATGGACAACCATTGAAAGCGGACGGCTTGCAGTTATTCGCGGATCTTTCTGACGCAAGGATCCGGCAGCGGCATTTCGTGGATTGGCGAAGCGCTCTTTACCTAACTCTTCTTGCTGATCATTAAATTCGTTAAATGCCTTAATCGGGAAGAAAACTTCGCCGCGCACTTCAAGAAGATCGGGAATCTTCTTGCCCGTTAATTCATGTGGAATGTCTTTTATGGTGCGAATATTTAACGTGACATCTTCACCCGTCGTGCCGTTACCTCTAGTTAGGGCCTTTACCAGTTTGCCTTTTTCGTAGAGCAAATTAATTGCAAGGCCATCGACCTTTACTTCGCAGAGCCAGGTATTTTTAGTACTGGTTTTCGCTATCCGCTCAAACCAAGTTGTTAATTCATCGCTATCAAAAACGTTATCCAAGCTCATCATTTTTTCAATGTGATCTGATTGTTGGAAGTGGGTAGCAAATCCCCCACCAACTAAATCACTTGGTGAATCAGCTAATTTGAATTCTGGATGGGCGGTTTCAAGTTTTTTTAGCTCAACTAAAATTGCATCAAATTCGCCATCAGTAATAGTTGGTTTGTCCTGAACATAATATTTAAATTGGTGTTCACGAATCTGTTCGCATAAATCTAGGATGCGATGGCGAATCTCTTGGCTCACGGCTAAAACCTATTCGGTATGTGCGACAGTCGCAGAACCGACAACCCGATCGCCGTCGTAAATAACTAGACCTTGGCCCGCAGCCAAACCAAATAGTGGCTCATCTAAATCAACTTTAATTTCACTTCCGGTTTGTAGATATGTGCAGGCAAGCGGTGAACCATGTGCTCGAACCTGAGCAAAGCCACGAAACTCAGCATTTTCCGTAGGTGTTGGGCCGCACCAGATTGGGCGATCCCCAACAATTTTTGTTACAGCCAACGCTTCATGACTTCCAACTACAACGGTATTTGTTTTTGGTTCAATCTTTAAAACATATCTTGGTTCCCCGCCCGCAGCTGGAATTGTTATTCCAAGTCCGCGACGTTGCCCAATTGTGTAGGTGTAAGCACCTTTATGTTCACCTAACTTCGTTCCCGCTTCATCAACTATTGGGCCAACATCACTTCCCAATCGATCGCGAAGCCATCCAGCATTATCTCCTGATGGCACAAAACAAATATCGTGGCTATCGGGTTTATTGGCGACATACAAACCGCGACGTTTAGCTTCTACACGCACCTGATCTTTAACGGTATCGCCCAATGGAAAATGTGCGCCCGCTAGTTGTTCAGTATTTAAAACCGCAAGAACATAAGACTGATCTTTTCCAGGGTCTACTGCGCGATGCATTACGCGCCCAAGTGGGGTTTCCTGCATTTGCGCATAGTGTCCAGTGATTACGCCATCGAAACCCAAACCTTTTGCGCGATCTAATACTGCGGCGAATTTAATTTTTTCATTACAACGAAGACATGGGTTTGGAGTTCGACCATCTGCATATTCGGATAAGAAATTCTCTACAACGCCATCATGAAATTCTTCTGCCATATCCCAAATGTAAAATGGAATTCCAATCACATCTGCAGCGCGTCTGGCATCATGTGAATCTTCAATCGTGCAACAGCCACGAGCGCCTGAACGATATTTTTGCGGATTGCTTGAGAGCGCCAAGTGGACACCGATGACTTCATGCCCGGCTTCTACTGCACGCGCAGCCGCAACTGCAGAATCAACGCCACCGCTCATTGCCGCAATAAGTTTCATTATTTCAACCCACTCACAACAAAAGCGTTTCGAGCTCGTTCAACAACGCTAGGCATAACTGCAAGAACTTGATCTATCTCAGCTTTTGTATTGGTGGTTCCAATTGAGATGCGCAGTGAAGCATCTGCATCACTTTCGCTAAGTCCCAACGCTACTAATACATGACTTGGTCGTGGAACTCCTGCACTACAAGCAGATCCAGCAGAAGCACTAATGCCTTCAGTATCTAGCAAAAGCAGTAGTGCATCGCTCTCGGTTCCAGGAAACGTTGCATTAACAATTCCTGGAAGCGCAGGATCAATTACCGAATTTATTGAAACATCCGGCACAGATTTTTTGAGACCTTCAATGAAATAGTCACGTAGTTCGCGCACTCTTGCGAAATTGGCTTCGCGGTTTGCAATCGCAAATTCACTTGCGGCAGCGAAGGCGACAATTGCTGGTGCATTTAACGTCCCACTTCGAATTTCGCGCTCTTGACCGCCGCCGTGCAAAATTGGAGTTAAATCTAAACCGCGCCTTAAAATTAGAGCGGCAATTCCAAGCGGTCCCCCAACTTTGTGGGCGCTTATGGTTGCGGCAGTTACGCCCAATTTTTCGAAATCAAAATCAACTTTGCCAAAGCTCTGAACGGCATCGGTATGAACTGGGATATCGCCAGCAATTTTGACCACTTCTGCAATTGGCTGGATTGAACCTAACTCGTTATTCGAATGCATAATGCTTATTACAGCAATTTCATTACCTCTTGTGGCAACTATGTTCTTCAAAAAATCTAAATCAATTACGCCAGCTTTTGTAATTGGAACTAAAACTTGCTCTGCGCCTTCATGTTCTACTAGCCATTCCACTGGATCCAAAATTGCATGGTGCTCGAAGGCTGAAGTAACAATGACATTGCGCGTTGGCGATTGCCAGAAAAAGCCTTTGATTGCCAAGTTATTTGCTTCAGTGCCGGATCCGGTAAAAATAATCTCTGATGGATTTGCATTTATGAGTTCGGATAATTTGTGGCGCGCATCTTCAACATCTTTGCGGACGGCGCGACCTGGATTGTGAACACTTGATGCATTTCCAAGCTTGCGCATTTGGGCATTTAACGCCGCAATAGCAGCATCATTGATCGGAGCAGTTGCCGCATGATCAAGATAAATAGCCATGCGCCAAGGATAACTAAGTTAAGTGGCTACGCCTTCTTGGCGGCTATCGCCGTCGTAGCTTGTGGCAATACGTTGAATAAATCACCGATTACCCCGTAATCAGCCAATTCAAATATAGGTGCCTCTGGGTCTTTATTGATAGCGACGATCATTTTGCTGGTCTGCATTCCCGCGCGATGTTGAATCGCACCAGAAATTCCGCAGGCTACATAAAGTTGAGGACTAACTGTTTTTCCAGTCTGACCAACTTGATGTGTATGTGGATACCAGCCAGCATCAGTTGCGGCGCGAGATGCACCTACTGCTGCGCCAAGTACATCGGCCAAAGCTTCGACAGGTTTGAAATCACCATTTGTTCCGCGACCACCAGATACGACGATTGATGCTTCAGTAAGTTCTGGGCGCCCACCTTTAACTGCGGGTTGGGTTGAAGTTACTACTCCGAGTTTTGCGGATTCTGAAATAGTTGGCGTGAATTCTTCGCTTGTTGGCGTTTGGCTTCCCGCAACAGGTTCAATTGAATTTGATCTAAGTGTCACGATGCTTGTTCCGTGAGTTACCGCGGCGTGAACCGTTGTAGAACCACCGAATACCGCTTGTGTTGTCACAAGGTCTGAATCAATTGATGTGGCATCTGTGATAATTCCAGAATTAGTAGCAACCGCTAATCGACCTGCAATCTCTTTACCTTTTGAACTAGAGGTGATTAGAACTGCTGATGCTGATTTACTTGAAACTAATTGCGCAAGACTTTGTGCAATTGGGCCAGGTGAAAACTTTGCAACATCTAGACCATTGCAAACAATTACATTATCAATGGCATAAGCGCTTAATTGCGAGACAAGAGCAACATCAAAAACAACTGCGTTTACCTTTCCAATTGCTTTTCCAAAAGTTGCAAGTTCGCCTGTTGATTTTGAGACTTTGCCATCAACAGCGTCGACAAGAATTAATACTTCACTCATCAAATTACCCGCTTTTCTGCCAAGAAATCGACCAGTTTGGTGCCACCATCGCCGCCATCTTCAACTTTAATTCCCGAGCTACGAGCTGGGCGCAAGACAGCATCTTTAACGTTTGACCAAGCCGCTTTGCTTCCAACTTGATCAGCCGATAGACCTACTTCACTAAGTGGTTTAACTGAAATAGCTTTCTTCTTCGCCGCCATGATGCCTTTAAATGATGGGTATCTAGGTTCATTGATTTTTTCGATGACACTAACAACAGCTGGAAAGACTGCTTCCATATTTTCAATTCCAAACTCTGTTGATCTTGCAATAGTAACTTTTGATGTTGTCGGATCAACCGCAACCGAGCCAGCAAAGGTGAGTTGCGCCCATCCCAATCGTTCGGCCAACATGGCTGGAACAACACTCATTCGAGCATCGGTGGATTCAGTTCCACAGAAAACTAAATCAAAACCACCATCCGCAATTACTTTGCTTAGAACTAAGGAAGTTGCGAGCGCATCTGATCCCGCAAATGCATCGTCGCAAATGTGAATCGCATCATCAGCGCCCATTGAAAGGCCTTTGCGAATCGCTTCCGTTGCGCGATCTGGACCCATTGAAATTAAAGTGATTGTGTGGCCACTACCTTCGCCAGCTTCTTTAGTTGGTGAATTTGCTTCAACAATTCGTAGCGCTTCTTCAATTGCATACTCATCTAAATCATTTAGAACCGCGTCAACATTTGCACGATCTAATACGCCGCCAGACATCTTCTTCTCGGCCCAAGAATCGGGAACTTGTTTTACGCACACTGCGATTTTCATAAGCCAGATGTTACTCACCAGTAACCAAATACGCCACTATCTAACGCTCAATTTGAATACTCGGCAGTATGCGTTACCGAACCTTAAACTTGCGCCGTGCTCGCACTCCTAGCTCCAGGTCAAGGTTCCCAAACTCCGGGCTTCCTTTCGCCTTGGTTAGAAGATCAAAAAGCCGCCCAAGTAATAGGTATCTGGTCTGATGCAATTGGACTAGACCTAACCCGCCTTGGCACGAGCGCAAGCGCCGATGAAATTCGGGATACCGCCAATGCCCAACCGCTTCTAGTTGCGGGCGGTCTTATTGGGGCTTTGAGATTATTTGGCGAAGACTTATCGCCTATTAGTTATGTGGCAGGACATTCAGTCGGCGAAATTACGGCAGCAGCTTTTGCCGGAACTTTAGATTCAGTATCTGCAATGAAATTAGTTCATACTCGCGGCGCCCAAATGGCGCTAGCTGCCAAAGATTCAAATACTGGAATGTCTGCAGTATTGGGTGGCGAGCGAGATGTAGTTGTTGCTGCAATTATCAAAGCAGGTTTAACGCCAGCAAATGAAAATGGTGGCGGTCAGATTGTTGCTGCAGGCTCGCTAACAGCCCTCGCAACCTTTGCTGAAAATCCACCAGAAGGCTCACGAGTTCGCGCGCTCGCAGTTTCAGGTGCTTTTCATACTTCAACCATGGCGCCAGCAGTTGCGCATCTTGCAACTCTTGCAACCTCGCTAAATGTTGGTGAACCAAAGATTCCATTTATTTCAAATAAAGATGGTGCAGTCATTGAAGATGGTCGTGAGATTTTAGATCGAATTGTTGGCCAGATTGCTGGGCCTGTTCGCTGGGATCTCTGCATGGAAACTATGGCTAAATGTGGCGTCACTGGAGTTATAGAAGTTCCACCAGCTGGAACACTTGCTGGATTAGTAAAACGCGCACAAAGCGAAATTGAAACTTTCACACTTAAGGCTCCGGAAGATTTAGAAGCTGCTGCTGCATTTATCGCAAAGCATGGTGGCAACTAATGTCGCTTAAATTTACGCCCGAAACCGCAAACGCCCGCATTCTCTCAGTCGGCGCCTATCGCCCACCTCGGGTTGTTCCAAATTCTGAAATTGTTGGTCGTATTGATTCAACTGATGAATGGATTCAACAACGAACCGGCATCGAAAGCCGCCACTTTGCCAGTGCTGATGAATCCCTAATTGATATGGCAGCAAAATCTGCGAACATTGCAATTGCTCGTGCTGGCTTAGTGGCCGAAGATATTGATGCCGTAATTTTTGCAACTATAAGTTATCCCTACCAAGCTCCTAGCGCTGCAACTGAATTATTAGTTCGCCTTGGAAACACTAAAGCGGCCGCATTTGATATTTCTGCAGCTTGTGCTGGATTTTGTTACGGCGTTGCACTTGCAAATGATTTAGTGCGAAATAAAACCGCGAAAAATGTTTTAGTTATGGGCGCTGAGAAACTATCTGACTTCACAGATCCAGATGATCGCGCAACCGCATTTATATTTGCCGATGGCGCTGGCTCTGTAGTTATCGGACCATCACAAGATATTGGAATCGGGCCAACAGTTTGGGGCGCAAGCGCGGAAACCCGCGATGCAATTGTCCTTGAACCTTCATATCTTGAATATAAGAAAAATCCGGGAAAACTTGATTTAGGTTGGCCAAATATCAATCAACAAGGTCAGACAGTTTTTCGTTGGGCAGTTTATGAAATAGCACCGATTGCACTTCGCGCACTTGAAGCAGCAGGTTTAACTCCAGAGACTCTTGATGCCTTCATTCCGCATCAAGCCAATGATCGAATTATCGAGTCCCTTGTAAAATCAATGAAATTGCCAGAATCAGTTGTTGTTGCCCACGATATTCGCACTTCGGGTAATACTTCTTCCGCTTCGATTCCACTGGCAATGGACGCTTTACTCGCCGAGAGGCCAGAACTTCACGGTAAGAGCGCACTTCTCATAGGATTTGGCGCAGGGCTTGTATATGCCGGCCAAGTTGTTGAACTACCAAACAAACCGAATAACCAAAGCAAATAAGGAGATACGAGATGGCACTAACAGTCGATGTAGTACTTGAAGGAATCAAAGAGATCGTTGTTGAAGTTGCGGGCATTGATGCCGGCATCATCGCAATGGACAAGAAGTTCACAGATGATCTAGATGTTGATTCACTAAGCATGGTTGAAGTTGTCGTTGCTGCTGAAGAAAAGTTCGGCGTAAAGATTCCTGATGAAGAAGTAACAAAGATGGCAACTGTTGGCGATGC
>WLIM01000029.1 GCA_009702205.1 Actinomycetota bacterium
GTTCCGCCACCTAACTCATCAGGTGAAATCTTGTTGTCGCGAGTTCTAGCTGCAACATCAGCGATCTTTCTTGCAACGCCACCCATATTCAAATCGCCAGCATCACGAATAACCGGAACGAGTAGACCGCGTTCAGTATCAACAGCAATTCCAAGATGTTCTGCGCCGTGATAAGTAATTTGATCACCATTTACAGAGGCATTTAGAACTGGATGCTGCTTTAGCGCTTCACAGACCGCAACAGCAAAGAATGGTAAGAATGAAAGCTTTGTACCTTCGCGAGCTTCGAATGAAGCTTTAGCGCGATCGCGCAACCTTGCGATAGCAGTTACATCCACTTCAATTACAGTTGTTAATTGCGCGCTTACATGAAGCGACTCGAGCATGCGCTCTGCAATAACTTTGCGAAGTCGTGACATAGTTACTGTTGTTCCGCGAAGCGGTGAAACTGCAACCGGAGCAGCGCTTTGAGTTGCAACCGGAGCTTGTGCTGCTGGTGCGCTCTGCGATGTTTGGAAAGCACTTGCTGCAACAGGGGCGGCTGCTAAGACATCTTCCTTGCGGATACGTCCACCAATCCCAGTTCCTTTAACCTTTGATAAATCAACGTTATTTTCCGCAGCAAACTTGCGAACAATTGGAGTTACATAAGCATCGTCGTTGGAAACTCGCGAAACAACAGGAGCAGCAACAACTGGAGCAACAGGAGCAGCAACAACTGGAGCAACAGGAGCAGCAACAACTGGAGCAACAGGAGCAGCAGGCGGTGGAGTTACTGGAGCAGCAACAACTGGCGTCGCAGGTGCACCTGAGCCACCGATTACCGCAAGTCTTGCGCCAACTGGAACAGTTGAATCAACAGCAACGTCAATTGAAACCAAAGTACCGGTTGCTGGTGATGGAATTTCAGTATCTACTTTGTCGGTTGAAACTTCTAGAAGCGCTTCATCTACTGTTACTTGATCGCCAACGTTCTTTAGCCAACGTGTAACAGTTCCTTCAGTTACAGATTCACCAAGAGCTGGCATTGTGACAATAGTTCCGCTCGAAGATGCGACTGCAGCTGGAGCGGCAGGGGTTGCAACAACAGGTGCAACAGGAGCTGGCGGTGGAGTTACAGGTGCAACAGCAACCGGAATTTCAACAGGTGCAACAGGAGCGCTGGGCGCAGACGCTGTAGCACCATCGGCAATAACAGCGAGTTCGGCACCAACAGCAACAGTTGAATCAACAGCAACGATAATCTTCTGCAAAACACCAGCAACTGGTGATGGAATTTCAGTATCTACTTTGTCGGTTGAAACTTCTAGGAGTGGTTCGTCAACTGCGATTACATCGCCCTCTTTTTTGAGCCAACGTGTAACAGTTCCTTCGGTTACCGATTCGCCAAGTGCTGGCATCGTTACAGAAAAGGTCATTTTAGTTTCTCCCGTTACCCGTGTGCGTGTAGTGGTTTACCAGCAAGTGCAAGATGTGCTTCGCCAACAGCTTCAGAGAGTGTTGGGTGAGCATGAATCAAAGCAGCAACATCAGATGCTTCTGCCTCCCAGTTAAATATTAATTGTGCTTCAGCCAGCAATTCGCCAACTCGGGCGCCAACCATATGAATTCCCAGAACTGGGCCATTCTTTGCGGCAACCAACTTAATTGCGCCAGCGGTCTTGAGAATTTGAGCCTTACCATTTCCAGCTAGATCATAATTAAGTTCTACAACATCATGTCCGCGTTCTTTTGCTTGCGCAGTTGTTAGACCAACAGAGGCAACTTCTGGTTCGGAATAAGTTACGCGAGGTACGCCGTCGTAATTAATTGGACGAGGATTTAGGCCAGCCATCTCTTCTGCTACCAAAATTCCTTCACCAAAACCAACATGTGCAAGTTGAAGAGTTGGAATTAAATCTCCAACAGCCCAAATTCCAGGAACATTTGTGCGGCACTTGTTATCGACTAAAACATAGCCACGATCCATAGTTAGGCCAGCTTCTTCATATCCCAGATTCGCTGAAACCGGGCCACGACCAACGGCTACGAGTAGGACCTCTGAAGTGAAAGTCTTGCCATCTTCAAGTGTGACGGTAACGCCATTTGCATCTTTGCTTGCTGACTTGAAACGAACTCCAAGTTCAAAATTGATTCCACGTTTTCTAAATGCGCGCTCTAGTTGCTTGCTTGAAGATTCATCTTCGAGTGCAACTAAATGCGGTAGGCCTTCAATAATTGTTACATCTGCGCCAAATGATTTCCAGACTGATGCAAATTCACAACCAATTACTCCGCCACCAAGAACTATTACGCTCTTTGGAACTCGATCCATTGCAATAGCTTGCTCGCTAGTAATAATTTGCTTGCCATCAATTTCAAGGCCAGGAAGTGTCTTTGGATAGGAACCAGTTGCAAGAACAATATTTTTACCTGTGTACTTAACGCCATTTACTTCAACTTCATTTTTCGAGACGAGGCGGCCATGGCCTTCGATATATGTAACGTTTCTAGATTTAACTAACCCTTGCAAACCCTTGTGAAGTTTTGAAACAACGCCATCTTTGTAGGCATTAACTGCCAACATATCGATTCCGATAAATTGCGTATTAACTCCGAATTCGGCTGAATGTCGCGAGCTATCAGCAACTTCGCCAGCATGTAGCAGAGCCTTTGTTGGGATGCACCCTCTGTGTAGACAGGTACCGCCAAGCTTTCCTTCTTCAATAAGTGCGACGCTTAATCCAAGTTGTGATGAACGTAGGGCACAGGCATATCCGCCGCTGCCACCTCCGAGAATTACTACATCAAATTGCGACACAAAGCGCCTTCCTCTATTTAACCGAGAACTAAAAGGTTTGGTAAACCAGAACCCCAATCTTGCCACGAAATCCCGCTGAGCCTAATTCGAGACCAGGCGCCTATTTTCCATTCCGCGTCGATTGTGATGAAGCAGACTCGACCAGGGTCACAAGAGAGCGCAGTGCGATTCCGGTACCACCAACCGGGGTATAGCCGTGGGCGCTAGCTTCGTTATATGAAGGTCCGGCGATATCAAGGTGTAGCCATGGCAGATCAGCTTCAATGAACTCTTTTAGAAAGAGGCCAGCGACCAACATCCCGCCCATGCGATCACCAATATTTGCAATATCGGCAACAGGAGAGTCAAGTGATGCGCGAAGCTCTTCGGGAAGTGGCATCGGCCAAAAGGCTTCTCCAGCTTTTTCAGATGCGCTTAAGAACTCGCCAGAGAATTCATAATCATTAGTCATAACCGCACTTGTTCTTGTTCCTAGTGCAACTACTTGTGCTCCAGTTAAGGTGGCTACATCGATGATGCCATCTAGACCCCCAGCTTTAGATCCGACTTCTTGCGCTCGCACTAGTGCATCTGCAAGCACTAGACGACCTTCAGCATCTGGGTTTAAAACTTCGACACTCTTGCCGCCATAAATGTTGATGATGTCACTAGGCCTTGTTGCATTTTCACTGACCATATTTTCAGCCAATGGTGCCCAGGCATCAATTGCAATTGGCAATTTTAATTCTGCAATCGCAAAGACTGCGCCGATAACTGCAGCTGCTCCACTCATATCACTCTTCATAGCTTCCATACCGTTAGCTGGTTTAAGTGCGAGGCCGCCAGTATCAAAAGTAATTCCCTTGCCAACAAATGCATAACGTCGTTTTGCTTTACTTGGCGAATATGAAACTCGAAGTAGTCGTGGTGGATTTGCTGAACCTTGGCCAACGCCAATGATTCCGCCATATCCCTGATTCTTCAAAGTTACTTCATTTAAAATTTCAACTTTTAAGCCAAGTGGTGTCGCAATTTTCTTCATTCGGGCACAGAAAGATTCTGGCGTTAGATGACTTGGTGGCGTGTTGATCAAATCTCGAACAGTTGCGGTATGACGTGCAATTATTTCGGCACGTATTAAAGAACGCTTTACTGCCGCATCAGAAGTTGATTTAGTCGCGATGATTATTTGTTCAAGGGGATCTTTAAACTCACTTTTCGAGCTCGACCGAAATTCATTAAATGCATACGCACCAAGTGCTGCGCCCTCAGCAACTGCTGAAATTTGAGCCA
Organism: Actinomycetota bacterium; assembly: GCA_009702205.1. Taxonomy (GTDB): domain Bacteria; phylum Actinomycetota; class Actinomycetes; order Nanopelagicales; family Nanopelagicaceae; genus AAA044-D11. Next base: position 4,073 of record WLIM01000029.1, read on the forward strand.
AATTAGTAGCTGGTAGCGCAAAAGTTGCTTCCGAAACTCCGGCTAAAGCGCGAGCAGCAGATCCGGCAGCGCGACGAAGAGTTTCGTTGTCATAGCTCTTTGAACTTTCACCAAGGCCTGTGAAATAAATAGTTGCGGGTTTCGAAAATGGGACCTTAACGATCTCATCGCATTTTCCAGTAGCACCCAAGTTCTTCAATATTTCTAATAAAGCTTTCTCATTTAGCGAAATTGCGCCAGATTCAATCGTCAATTTACCCTTTGAATTTGAAAGGCCAACAACGGCGTATGGTGTTGCGATCGTAGATGCTAACTTCAACGCCTTCATGAAACCTCCGGTAAATAGCCAAACTTGCTCGATAAGACTAGCGAACTATAAATCAATACCAAGCCTTAACCTAAGTTAAGGCGATAATTGAGATAAGTTTGCGACTATGAAATCACCACTCTTTGACTGGCATGTTGCAAATTCTGCGAAATTAGCGGATTTCGGTGGCTGGGATATGCCGATTGAATACCCAAAAGGTGTCGCTGATTTTCCTGGTGGAACCCTCGCTGAACACGCAGCAGTAAGAGAACGAGTTGGCATTTTTGACGTCTCCCACCTCGGAAAAGTTAGCGTAAAAGGTGCAGGGGCTAAGGAATTTGTGAACACAATGGTTACAAATGATTTACATCGAATTACCCCAGGAAGTGCGCAATACAACTTGTTCTGCAATGAAGAAGGTGGCGTGATAGATGATTTAATTATTTACGAATTTGCGGCCGATGATATTTTCATTATTCCTAATGCAGCCAATTGTGCAACGGTTGCTGCTGACTTAAAGAAATTTGCGCCAAATGGCATCGAGGTTTCAAATATTCACCAAGATTTTGCAGTACTTGCTATTCAAGGCCCAGATAGCGCAAAAGTCCTAGCAAATTTGGGGTTGCATCTTGATCTTGAATATATGTCATTTACTAAAACAGGCATTCCAAATTTTGAAAATCTTGGCGAAGTTATTATCTGCAGGACTGGATACAGCGGTGAGTTCGGTTTTGAATTATTGCCGAAGTGGGAGAGCGCTCTAAAAATTTGGGAACTATTGGTTAATGAAATTGCAAAATTTGATGGCCGGGTCTGCGGTTTAGGTGCAAGGGATACTTTGCGAACCGAGATGGGTTATCCGCTCCACGGTCACGAACTCTCAATTGAAATTTCACCTGTTCAAGCAAGTGCAAATTGGGCAGTGGTACTTTCTAAATCAGAATTTCGCGGCAAGTCTGCTCTTGAAGCTGAGAAATCTAAGGGGCCAAAACAAGTCCTTAGGGCTCTTAAATCCAATGATCGCGGTATTCCTAGAGCAGAAATGGCTGTTCAAGATTTAGCTGGCGCCGAAGTTGGAATAGTAACCAGCGGAACATTCTCGCCAACTCTTAAAGTCGGAATTGCTCTTGCCTTATTAAATCCCGAAATTAAATTGGGCGATACAGTTCAAATCGATATTCGCGGGCGCATAAGTCAAGCAACTGTCGTCAAAGCACCGTTTGTCGAATCCAAGGTGCGTTAGTTTTTAAGCCTCTTTTTTAGCAACGATTACCGGTCTACCAGATTCAAGAGTGTAAACATTGATTCGATTTTCAAATGCACTCTTTAATTCTGGAGAATGAATTACTGATTGCGAAGATCCGTTAAGCAGTACGGCACCTTCTTGCATCACAATAATATTTTCGGCATACATTGCTGCAAGTGTGATGTCGTGCATTGTAGAAATAATCGTTACCCCACGTTCCTTGAGTAATTCGATGTTGTTAAGGACTGCGATTTGGTGATGCAGGTCCAGAGCACTTGTCGGTTCATCTAGAAGTATAAGAGTTGGCTCTTGTACAAGAGCTCGCGCAATAAGAGCGCGCTGCATTTCACCGCCAGAAAGTTGCGAAACAAACTGATTCTGCATCCCGAAGAGTCCAGTTAATTTCAAAATTTCAGCAACAAGGCTTCTACTCGTAGCACTTTCATTGCCCCAACCATCTCGCTTTGATCTTCCCAGCATCACATACTCACTAACGCTCATGCCAGTGGGGATTTGTGGATGTTGTGGAACAAATGCAACGTTGCGATCATGATTTCTAAAAACTTCTATGTTGTTGTCGGTAATAGAACCAGAGTAAGGCTGAGATCCAAGAAGGGCCTTTAAGAAAGTGGTCTTACCTGCGCCGTTTGGACCTACAAGACATGTCCATTTGCCATCTTCTATTTCAACGCTGATGTCTTTTAGAACGGTCTTAGTTCCAAGACGAACTGTTAAATCTTCAACATTAATCATTGATTCACCAATCTCTTCTTACGTAGAACAACTAGGAAAAATGGGGCGCCAACGAATGCGGTTATAACGCCGATCGGAAGTTCTGCCGGTGAGAGCAGTGTGCGGGCACCGAGATCTGCTAGAACAAGAAAACTAGCACCTACAAGAGCAATTGTGAGTAGCCCTCTATTTGTGACGCGATGGGTAATGCCTCGAACTAGATGTGGAACCACAATTCCAACAAAACCTATTAGCCCACTTGCAGACACTGCAGTTGCTGTAGCAAGAGTCGCCGCAACCACTGCTATTACACGTAACTTGTTTGGATTAATTCCTAGAGAGTAAGCCTCTTCATCAGTCAGCATCAGCCCATCTAATTGTTTTGAAACGGTGATTAGAATGATTAGCGCGATAAAGATATAGATAGAGGACCAAGTAACAATCTGCCAATTCGCAACAGTTAGTTCGCCAAGAATCCAGGAATAAACCGGACGCAGCGAGGAACTATTACGCTGTTGAAGATAAGTTTGAACTGCTGTTGCAAATGAACCAACAGCAATTCCTGAAAGCAAGAGTGAATTTGGTTCGGCAAAGAATTTACCTGAAATAAAGAAACTTGTTAAAACGGCAAGAATTGCGCCAAAGAAAGAGAAAATCGGAAGCAAGCTATAAAGATCTGCTCCTGCACTTGTGATTGCAATAGTTGCTCCAAGGCCTGCGCCGGCTGCGGCACCCAGTAGGTATGGATCTGCAAGTGGATTTCTAAAGACAGTTTGGTAAACCGCACCACTTGTGGCAAGTGCCGCCCCAACCAGTGCTGCTAAAAGCGCACGAGGAAGTCGCAGATCGATTAACAGAGTTCGTTCCTGGCCAGTTAAACCTCCAGGTAACCCAAAGAGCGATTTAATGATCTTGGAAAAGTCAAGAGATACTGGACCGAAACTAATTGCCAAAATACCTACGAAAAAAAGCAGAGCAAATGAGAGCGCGGTAATTTTCCAATTCCAAATTGGAGATAGCCCACCCTCATTGCTCGCACTTTTCATCTCTACTTACTCTTCCCAATCTCTGCAATTGATTTGGCAATGAACTCGTAGAAGTCTGCCAAACGAGGTCCCCACCTAGATGGAATGTCTTCAGGAAGTGAAATCACACTCTTTGTTTTAACCGCAGAGATGCCACTCCATCCCGCCCTCTTTGTTAGCGAAGTTATTGATTCACCATATTGCGCATCAGATAAAAATATTATCTTTGGATTAGCTTTAATCAGATATTCCGATTGCAATTGCGGATATCCAGCAGAGTCAGCGCTGGCCGCAGGATCTGCAACATTGGCAAGATTGAAATCTTTATAAACTTTGCCAATAAAAGTATCCGAAGTCGCGGAGTAGAGGGTGTTGTCCAATTCATGGAAGAAAGAGATTTTCTTACTCTTTTTTGCGCTCTTTACCGCTGCCGTAATTCGGGTTTTCATATTTGAAATTGTGTTCTGAGCACCAGAAAGATTTCCTGTAACACGACCAAGTGCTGTCACTTCCGAGTAGGCCTGTTTCAAATTATCCGGTGCTTTTTCTAGAAATACCGAGATCTTCAATTTTTCCAGTGAAGCCTTAATATCTAAAGCCTTTGTTGCATCAGCGTTCAGAATAACCAAGTCAGGCTTGTAATTTAATAGTGCTTCCACATTTGGACTGAATGCAGATAATTTGGTAATCGGAGCGTTACTCGGATAGTTCGATAAATCATCTACGGCAATGACTTGCTTGCCCGCACCGATCGCGAAAAGAGTTTCAGTAGCGCTAGGGGAGAGTGAAATAATTCGTTTCGGAATTGAATTGGCTGCACTTGCTTGCAGGACTGGAATAGAAAGCCCAGATAAGAGCGCAAGGCCAAGAAGTAATTTGAATCTAACTTTCTTAAACATAAAAAATCTCCCTCAAGAGTATTTGAGGGAGGAAGCTTGGGCGATAAGAAAAATAAATTTCTCTTGAGGCCCGACCTTCCTCCGAGGTCGGATACATCAATAATGAGTTAGGCGACCTGGCTTGGATTTGTAATCAATACGATTCAAATCTTTACAGTTGCGGGACAGCGCCGGAATTTAACCGGACTTCGCTAAACGCATTACTACTGAAATATTTAAGTATTAATTAAAGCTTTCAGCGGGGAAAAACTAGCACTTCTTCAATCTTTTTTGTTAGAACGGCGGCCAATAAAGTAGGCGAGTCCTAACGCTAGAACCAAGCCTGCGCCGGCAGCAAATAATTCGCCGCCTTCGATACCTTCGTGAGCGTCAGTTATTGAATGCTCTGGTTCGTTCTTCTCATTGCCATCGGCAAAAGAAGTTGCGGGAATTGCAACCATACCAAGAGCGAGAATTAGGGCAGAGATTCTTTTCTTCATAGTTATAGGTTACGCGCAAAAATCCAATTCTGTTAGTTAACCTGCCTAACTAAATTGAATCTCCACGCTTTTTCTGTGGTGACGGTGCGCGCAGGCGGCGCATCTGAGTAGAACGCAGCCAACCGTAGATCCCTAAACCTTTTGTAGATTCGCCAGGGAAGCGTTCGTTTACCAATTTCTTGATTCGTCCACTTACAACGAATCCAAAAATTACTGAATAGCCCATAGCTGAATACATAAGAATAATTGCAAAGAATCTAATTTCAACTGACGGAACTAAGGTGAGCATTAGCACTACGACCATAAGTGGAAGAAAATATTCGCCAAGTGAACCGCGAGAGTCGATGTAATCTCGAACCAACTTCTTTACAGGTCCTCGATCTCTTGCCGGAAGCGCATTTTGATCGCCACGCATATATGCAGCTCTTGCTTCAGCACGGGCAGCTTTTAGTGCTTCGCGATTCTTTGCGCGATCGGCTTTAGAGACTGGTGCGGTTATAGAGTTAATTTTAGTTTTAGCAACAGCATCTTTGCGCTTTGGTGTTGCCTTACCTTTTTTCTCCGGAGAGTTATCAGATTTGCTCATGTGGCTACGGTAGAGCGAGCATTCGCTCCAGCGCAACTTTTGCGTACTTTGCAACCTCTGTGTCTACTGAAATTTGGTTTACGAGCCTTCCTTCAACGAGGGATTCCATGGCCCAGACCAAATGCGGTAGATCGATACGGTTCATTGTCGAGCAGTAGCAAACAGTCTTATCGAGGAAGTGAATTTCTCGGTCTGCAAAGCGATTAGCCAATCTGGCAACCAAATTTAGTTCAGTACCAATAGCCCATTTGCTACCGACGGGCGAGTTTTCAATAGTCTTAATAATCATTTCGGTACTTCCGACCACATCAGCGTTTGCTACAACTTCGTGTTGGCATTCAGGGTGAACCAGAATGCTGACCCCTGGAAGTTTTGCGCGCATCGCAGTTATATTCTCTAGCGAAAATCGCCCGTGAACTGAACAGTGTCCACGCCACAAAATTACTTTGGCTGATTTAATTTCAGATTCACTCAAGCCACCATTTGGTTTCCATGGATTCCAAATAACGCAATCATCTAGTGAAAGTCCCAGATTTAGAACGGCGGTGTTGCGACCCAAATGTTGGTCGGGGAGAAAGAGAATTTTTTCACCTTTCTCAAAGGCCCACTTCATAGCTCGCGTTGCATTAGAAGAAGTGCAGACCGCACCACCATTTTTCCCAGTAAAAGATTTGATTGCGGCCGTGGAATTCATATACGTAATAGGAATTGTTTTACCTGCTACGCCAATTTTTTCAAGTGCATCCCAACAATCATCAACCTGTTTCGCACTTGCCATATCGGCCATAGAACAA